>CAYYFY010000235.1:0-4149 GCA_964471035.1 uncultured Eubacteriales bacterium | reverse complement strand
CGAGAGGAAGGACATGGAATACTCTTATGAGGACGGCGGCCTATATTACTTTTTAGACCCCGAAACGTATGAGCTGGTCCCCATCGACGCTAAGAATCTCGACGATAATTTTAAGTTTGTCAAGGAAAACATGACCTGCAAGGTTCTTTCCTATAAGGGCAATGTGTTCGGTGTCGAGCCGCCCACATTCGTGACGCTGCAGATCACAAAGACCGACCCGGGCTTCAAGGGCGATACAGCCACCAACGCCACTAAACCCGCCACCTTAGAGACCGGCGCCGAAATCAGGGTGCCCCTCTTTATCGATGAGGGCGAGATGATCAACGTCGATACGCGCACGGGCGAATATATGTCCCGCGCTTAAAATGATTATAATTACGGCAAAAAGCCGTGAAAGGAATGACTATGATGACATTAACGGAAAAGGTAGCGTACCTGAAGGGACTGGCCGATGGCTTAGGACTCGACGAAAAGGCGAAGGAGACGAAGCTTTACAACGCGATTTTCGACATTCTTGAGGATGCCGCGCTTTCCATTGCGGACCTTGAGGATACCGTGGAGCTTATCGAGGAACAGCTTGATGCGGTTGACGAGGACCTTGATGATCTCGAGACGTTCGTCTATGAAGATTGCTGCTGTGACGACGACGAGGACGAGGATGATGACGACGGTATGTATGAGGTCGTCTGCCCCGCCTGCAACGAAACGATTTATGTTGACAGCGATATGTTTGACGAGGAGTTTGTCGAGTGCCCCGCCTGCGGCGAAAAGCTTGAGTTTGACATTGGTTTTGACTGCGACTGCGGCTGCTGCGACCACGACGACGAAGAAGAGGACGACTGATTTTCGTAAAAAACCTTTACAAAGCGTAAGGATTGTGCTATAGTATCACTCGCGGTTTTACCGCCGCGGTATTACCGCGTATGTATCCTTGTTTCTCGGTTTTGGGAGTAAACATCTTTGATGTGTTCACCCGCCCTTTTCTGGGTTACTCGGAAATTAAATAATGAGGTGAAAAACATGACTCAGGAAGAAAAGACTGCCGTTATCGGGCAGTATGCCATGCACGAGGGAGATACAGGCTCCCCCGAGGTACAGATCGCCGTTCTCACAAAGAGAATCAACGACCTGACCGAGCATCTCAAGATTCATAAGAAGGACCACCATTCACGCAGAGGTCTGCTCAAGATGGTCGGTCACAGACGGAACCTTTTACAGTATCTGCAGAGTAACGATATAGAGCGTTACCGCGTGATTATTGCGAAACTCGGTATCCGTAAGTAGTATGTACTTGGGGCAAAGCGCGGTCTTCGCGCTTGCCCCATTTCCCCTTAAAAAGGCAATCATCGGGGAGCATATTTTAGCGATAAATAAAAGCGTTTTTTGTCGTAAAAGCTTTTTTATTTGTTGCTAAAGTGTTCACCGCTGAAATATAAAACAAAAAGGAAGAACACAATGTTTAAGGATTTCAAGGTATTTGAAACCACCGTTGCCGGACGACCGCTCGTCATCGAGACCGGCAAAATGGCGCAGCTCTCAGGAGGCTCCTGTCTTGTCCGCTACGGCGAGACCAACGTCCTGTGCACCGTCACCATGTCCGCCAAGCCCCGCGAGGGCGTAGACTTTTTCCCGCTGTCCGTTGATTTTGAGGAAAAGCTGTATTCGGTCGGCAAGATCCCCGGCTCCTTCCAGCGCCGTGAGGGGCGTGCCAGCGAGAAGGCGACGCTCGCCTCCCGCGTCATCGACAGACCCATACGCCCGCTGTTCCCCAAGGACATGAGAAACGACGTCAGCGTCGTGGCTACGGTCATGTCGGTCGATCCCGACTGTCTGCCCGAGGTCGCCGCGATGTGGGGCGTTTCCATCGCCATTTCGATTTCCGAGATTCCGTGGGACGGCCCTGTCGCCAGCGTGTCGCTGGGCTATGTTGACGGCGCGTACGTCATCAACCCGACGTTCGCCCAGAGGGAACAGTCCCAGATGACCGTCACCGTCGCCTCGACTGATGAGCTTGTGGCTATGATTGAGGCGGGCGCGAATGAGATTTCCAACGATGTGATGTATGACGGCATCATGTTCGCCCACGAGGAAAATAAAAAAATCGTCGAGTTTATCAAGGGCATTCAGCGCGAGATCGGCAAGAAAAAGGTCGATTTCCCGTCCAACGACCCGTCCGAGGCGCTGTATGAGGCGGTTAAGGCTTTTGCCATCGACGACGTCAAGGCTGCGCTCGACACCGACGACAAGCGCATCCGCGATGAACGCTTAAAGCCTGTCTATGAAGCGGTTCACGCCGAATTTGATGAAAAATTCCCCGATGAGGTAATAAAAATTGACGATTGCCTGTACAAGCTCCAGAAATATGTCGTGCGCCGCTGGCTGCTCGACGACGGCAAGCGCGTTGACGGCAGAGGCATCGACGATATCCGTCCGCTCAACGCCGAGGTTGACCTGCTCTCCCGCGTACACGGTTCGGGTATGTTCACCAGAGGTCAGACGCAGGTTTTAACCATTACGACCTTAGGTTCGGCGCGTGACGCGCAGATGCTCG
Source organism: uncultured Eubacteriales bacterium (assembly GCA_964471035.1). Classification (GTDB taxonomy): domain Bacteria; phylum Bacillota; class Clostridia; order Oscillospirales; family Acutalibacteraceae; genus DTU089. Next base: position 1,598 of record CAYYFY010000235.1, on the reverse strand, counting down.
ACGGTATCGATGAAGAGGAGCACAAACGGTATATTCACCACTACAATTTCCCGTCCTTCTCCGTCGGCGAGACCAAACCCTCCAGAGGGCCCGGACGCCGCGAAATCGGTCACGGCGCATTGGCTGAAAGGTCGCTTTTACCCGTCATTCCTCCGATTGAGGAGTTCCCGTATACCATCCGCCTTGTCTCCGAGGTGCTCTCCTCCAACGGCTCGACCTCTCAGGGCGCCGTCTGCGGCTCAACGCTGTCGCTGATGGCGGCGGGCGTGCCTATTAAGGCGCCTGTCGCGGGCATTTCCTGCGGCCTTATCACCGAGGGCGACCGCTTCATGACCATGGTCGATATTCAGGGGCTTGAGGACTTTTTCGGCGATATGGACTTTAAAGTCGCCGGTACGCACAAGGGCATCACAGCCATCCAGATGGATTTAAAGGTTCACGGTCTGACGCCGGCGATTATCAAAGAAGCGCTGGAAAAGACGTATAAAGCGCGTCTGTATATCCTTGATGAGATCATGCTGCCGGCTATCGGCGCGCCGCGCGAGGAGCTGTCGAAGTACGCTCCCAAGATGCTGACCACGAAGATCGACGTCGAGAAGATCGGCGATGTCATCGGCAAGCAGGGCAAGGTCATACAGAAGATCTGCGCCGAGTGCAACTGTAAGATTGACGTCGAGGAGGACGGCAGCATCTTTATCACCGCCGTGGACATCGACGACGCCAGGCGCGCGCTCGACATCGTTGAGACCATCGCCAAGGACCCGGAGATCGGCGCCATCTATAAGGGCGTCGTCACAAGACTCATGCAGTTCGGCGCGTTTGTCGAGATCGCTCCCGGCAAGGAGGGACTCGTCCACGTCAGCAAGCTCGACGTCAAGCGTGTTGAGAAGGTTGAGGATTGTGTCAACGTCGGCGACGAGGTCATCGTCAAGGTCACCGAGATCGACGATCAGGGAAGACTCAACCTGTCCCGCCGTGACGCGCTTATTGAGGTCGAGGGAGCCGTTCCCGAAAATGACATCAGCGCCGACCAAAGGCCTCCGCGCAGAGATTTTAACCGCAGCGGCGGCAACAACAACAATAATCGCCGTTACAATAACGACAAGAGAGATGGCGGCAACAACAACCGCCGGTAAATATTTTTTAGAGATACGGTTATAAGGGGCAAAGAGTATGGGCACGGCAAAGAAAAACCTTGTGCTTATCGTTTGGTTCCTGTTTACGCTTTCATTGATTCTGTCACTGTTGGCGCCGGCGGGTTACGGCATCCATGCGCTTAATTGCCACGACGCGGACTGCGCTGTCTGCAATACGCTTCATACCATGAGCGGCATTTTGAATCCGTTAAAAAACCTGCTTTCGGCTCTGCCGATCTTAGCCGTATTTTGCTTTTTTATGCTTTTCACCGACACGCCAAACCGCGTGCTGGCGGCGTTTACGCCGATTGCGAAAAAAACGAAACAAACAATATGATTTTTCTTTCAGGGAGCAGACCGTCCTTTTTGGACGGTCGGTTCCTTATTTTTTTATTAAGAAAGGGAAAGAAAAATGTACAAAAAATTATTCGCTTTAATTTTAACCTTGGCTTTAACCTTTAT
>CAYYFY010000234.1:0-4153 GCA_964471035.1 uncultured Eubacteriales bacterium | reverse complement strand
CTGGCACAAATTGACCGTAGGTTTCCGGCGTGAGTTTACCGCCCGTGTGCTTTAGAAGCACAGGCTCGTGCTCCCTGTCCGTGGCGATGGTATACAGTTCTTTGTTATCCGTGAACAGCTGATAATTCTCATACCAGCCGAAGGTTTTGTTTTTCACCCGTACAAAATCTCCGTTCATGGATTCGCCGTAAGCGAAAACGGTCGTCTGTACCTCTTTATAAATCAGATAAATATGACCGTCGATCTTTTCCGCGCAAGCGTCTATCGACCGTATGCCCTCTGTCAGATTTTTAGCCAGCGGCTTATGCGTTTCCCAGTTTATAAGGTCTGTGCTGACTGCGTAAAAGAGCTGGTTCGGGCTGCCCTCAAGATCGCCCCAGGTGTTGTAGGTCATATAATAGACGCCGTCAATCAGCGTCACCTGCGGGGAGGCAAGCCCTTTAGCGCCGATGTCCTCGCCGCTCCAGTTCAGGTAAGGTTCTTTCAGACTGTTCAGATTATCGCCCGTCGCGGCGATGATGTGCGAGCGTACAATCTCGCGATCCTCATAAAAGGCCGAGGCAAAAATATACGGTTTGCCTTCCTTATATACTAAACAGGCGTCCTTGACCGAATAGTCAGCCTCCTCCATTGCGGCGATCGGATACAGGGGATTGGAAAAATCCTCAGTATTTTTCCACACCTTTGAATCGACCGAAAGGTAACGGGCAAGCCCCTTCGCGTTAAAGGACGCGCCAAGGCTAAAATCCGCCTTGTAATAAAACACGGCGAGGCAGCCGCCGGCCGCCGCCGCAGCCAAAACCGACGCCAGACCGATCAGAATCGCTTTAGCGGCTGTATTCATCTTTATCGCCCGTCTTTCACTGTATTTTATCCAATTTTATTATAAACTCCGTTTTATAAAAGTCAAGAGACGGCGTCATTTGTATTCGGCGGGATAATTTTCAGAGCAGTGCGCAAAATAATAAAAATATACAAGGAGGAAAAACGCAATGGACAATCAGGGACAAAATTTATTGGCGATGAACACGCTCGACAATATCCCGACACCCGCGCCCGATGCCCGCCGGATCACGGGGCTGGTCAAAGAGCGCGGCAGGATTACCGGCTACAAGCTCTCGGACAATACGACGCTGAATAAGTCGCAGGCCGTACAACTGGCGCGGCAGGGCGGCATCGCGGGCGTGGGTATAGCCCATCGGGGAGATACCGAGTATCTCAAAGCCGTTCCCGACGGTAACGACAACAACAATCTCAGTAATTTACCGTCGGTTCCGCCGTCCGGCACGATGTAAAGAGAGATTAAATTTTTAACAAGTATTAAGAAAGCGGCAGTGTTGTTCCTGCCGTTTTTTTCGTTATTACTTCTGCACCTAACAGTAGGCGATTTTTGCCGCCGTATTTTTGTTGTCAGGCAAGGCGGCTGAACCCGTTCATAATTTGTTTATGGGCGGGTTTAGCCAACGCCGCATGACGGCAAAAAGACAAGGCAGGAATGTCTACGGTTGGGTACAGGAGTAATAATATTGAAAATCCGGATAGTATGTGCTATTATCTGTCCGAATGGGGATGTTATTATTACAAAAAACGGAAAAATAGTCGCCGGCGGCGGCTGTGACATACTATGCTCAGGCGACGAACCGATTTTCAAACATATTATCACGGTTTCCGAAAAAAAGTCGCCGCGCCTGCTCTATCTGCCCACGGCGAGCTTTGACTCAGAGGACAGCGCGCCGCTCTACGCGCGGCGATTTATGGAGCTTGGCTGCGGTTTGTTCGACATTCTCTTTCTGACCGATCCCGCCCTTTGCGCCCGCCGGATTAAGGAGAAAATCCTCGGCGCCGACATTGTCTTTGCGGGCGGCGGCAACTTAAAATTCCTGATGGATACATGGACAAGCACGGGAGCGGACAAGTACCTGCAAGAGGCGTATGAAAACGGCGCCGTATTGTCGGGAAGCTCCTCGGGGGCGATGTGCTGGTTTGACTGGGGTTATGACGATTGCGGTGAAAACGGCAGCTTTATGTTCGTAAAATGTCTCGGACTGCTGCCGCGCTGTTGCTGCCCTCATTTTGACAGTCCGTACTGGAAATCCTTTGAAGAGGCAATCAAGCAATGTGATTTTGAGGGCGTCGCCATAGACAACAATACGGCTCTGTCCTATTGCGGCAGTGGATATAAAATCATTAAAACCGCGGAAAATAAGTCGGCTTATTTTTTCGACAGACGCTCAATCTGACACTTGAAGTAATCAATATAACTTTGAGATTGTTCGTTTTTTGGCTCTTCGTGTAATGTCTCCGCCAGAGCAAGCGCGCGCATGGTTTCGGAAATTGCCTCACCTGTTTTCCCGTCTGCTTCATAGCATTCGGCAAGCTTCCACATCATTTGAAGCAGTATTTCAAAAGAAATCCATTTCTGTTTTTCCGCGGCTTCAAATTTTGCCTCACCCGTTAAGATAAAAGCCATTTCCGAGAGCTTAGTAAAATACAATTCCGGAATCTGTTCCATAGCGGCAACGGCTGAAACTGTATCGCCTTTGGCATTATACGCATAAGCTAGAAAGCGGAGCGCGTCGTATTTAATCTCGTTTTCAGTAGTTTTCTCAATCAATCGGCTTGCGAGAGCAACTGTTTCGTCCGGATTACTCGTATAATTTATGACATAAAGAAGATGGTTCAGAAGAATATCATTATCGGGATATTGTTTCAAACCTTCTTCAAGTATACGGCGACCTTCTTGTGGATTACCCTCGCGATAGGGATATGCTTCCGCGCAAATGGAATCAACTTTTTCGTTCATTTCCTTGAGGTTGAACTCGAACAATTCATCCATCGTCACCCCAAAATAACTTGCCAGTGACGGCGCGAGAGTAATGTCAGGCAAGGTAATATTATTCTCCCATTTTGACACGGCTTGAAAGGATATACCAATAGCATCGGCAAGCTGCTCTTGCGTAATGCCGCGAGCCTTACGCAAAGCTTTAATTTTGTTTCCGAGTAATAATTTCATAACATTCACCTTTATAAAAGTAAAGAGCGCTCTTTCTGATTTCTATTCTAACAAATGAATTAAAGGTAGACAATAACCGCTTAAGCGACGGCAAATCAACCGTGGGTTGAATATAAATAATAGCACATTCAATGAAATATTGCTATCGCATATGAAATAATCCTGCAGATTATGAAATCGAAAGCTGCGCTTTCGGTGAAATAAGAACCCTACCCGTCAACGAAATCAAAGATTTCGGACGGGTACCCAGAAACCTTGTTACTCGCTTTTGCTCGTAATAAAATCCACCCATCCGCCATCGAGGCGGATTTCATCCCCTTGAGGGTGGATGAATTAAAAAACACGACGGTGAAGTTTGCACTGAAGCGCAAGTGAAGTAGTTTACTGCGCAAACAGTGAAGTTATACGGCGTTGCCGCAAAGTGAAGCAAAGCGTTCCTTATATCGTGCTAAAGGCACACTTCACGCACGCAGTGCGCTTCACGCTCGTTAGAGCTCTTCATGTTCCAAAACGGAACGCTTCACTGAAAAAACCGCCCTTAAGGCGGTTTTTTCTGGTCGGAGTGCCGAGATTCGACGGCGTTGCCGTCGCTGCAACGATTTTATGTCCCTCCTGCCGCACGGCGGCAGGAGATGGACGAACCGAGTTCGAATCTCGTTTGGATTGTGCGTACACATAAAAAAGCAGTAGTATTGTACCTACTGCTTTTTCTGGTCGGAGTGCCGAGATTCGAACTCGGGGCCTCTTGGTCCCGAACCAAGCGCGATACCAAACTTCGCCACACCCCGGTAAGCTAAACGCCGTTTCGACGCAATGAACAGTATATAACATTACTTTGATAAAATCAAGATATTTTTGAAATTCGGTGAGCAAATTCACCGAAATTAAATATCAAGAAAATTCCTTTTGAATATTACGCGGCGAGGGTTTACTTTAAGCGCGCGCTGCGGTATACTTTGTTTGAAAATTTACGGGCGGTGTTGAAGGTGGACAATTTATTAAAACTGAAAGCTGTGCGGGCTGGGTTTATCCTGCTTATAGCCATTGTCGTTTTAAGCGGCATTGCCACGGCAAAGCGGTTTGTCAACAATCATCGGAACAGCGGGGAGACGGGTACATCTGTGGCATCGTCGGACGTCA
>CAYYFY010000233.1:0-4155 GCA_964471035.1 uncultured Eubacteriales bacterium | reverse complement strand
CCGATTTCCTTGAGTTTGTCCGCGCTCGCGTATTCGCGGATTTTACGGAACACGCCGCCCCAAAAATTAGACAGTACGCCCCAGTACCATGAAATCAAACTTTTAAACCCGTTCCAAACGGACTTGAGCATATTGCCGCCCGCGCCCGCGAGGTTTTTGTAGTAGCTGCCGATGCCCTTGATGAGCGACCAGATAATTTTCGGTATCGCCTGCAGCAGGGATGGTATCGCTTTGATAAGGCCGAGCGCCAGTTCTATGACGAGCTTGACGCCCATTTCCAGTATCAGCGGCAGGTTGTTCACGAGAGCCGAAATGAGCTTGTCGATGATGACGGGGATTTTCTCGATGAGAACGGGCACGGCGGTAATCAGCCCCTGCGCCAGACCCATAATCAATTGCAGGGCGGCGTCAATCAGCAGGTCGATGTTGTCGAGCAGGGTGGTCACCATAAACACGACCGTTTCCACAATCTTCGGGATAAGCTCCGGCAAAGCTGCCGCGATGCCCTGCGCGAGAGTAATCACGAGTGTCAGCGCCGCCTGCAGTATGGCGGGCAGGTTGTCGAGCAGAGCGTTTATCAGACCCATCAGGAGTTGAATCGCGCCTTGTGTGAGCTGCGGCAGGGCGCTTATCAGCCCTTGCACAAGGGTGGTTACGATGGTCAAAGCGGATTGTATAATCATGGGCAGGTTGTCGAGTATCGCCTTTAGCAGCGCCTGAACGATGTTCAATGCGACCTCCACGAATTTCGGGAGCTGCTTGATAATCAAATCGGCGAATCCGCCGACCGTCTCGCCGATGACGTCCGCCATCTTGCCGAAGTCGCCGTTGGCGGCGTTCATGCCGGAGGCAAATTTCCCGAGCAGTCCCGTACCGCCGTCGGCCAGCTCCTGAAGCTGCGGGAGCAGCACGGTTCCCAGCGCGTTCTTCGCCGCCGACGCGCCGCTTTTGAGCCGCTGAACGCTGTCGTCGAACGCGCCCAGCCTTAGAAGCTGCTCGTCGCTCATGACGGCGCCCATGTTGATGGCTTCGTCCGTCAGCTTTTTGAACCCGGCGGAGCCCTGCTCGATGAGGGGGTTTAGTTCCTGCGCCGATTTGCCGAATATGGCCATCGCGGTGGCGTCGCGCGTGGTCTGGTCGGATATTTTACCGAGCGCGTCGATGGCTTCCCAGTAAACGGTCTGCCCGTCGCGCAGGCTGCCGTCCGCGTTCATGGTGGCGACGCCCAGCTTCGCGTAACCTTCCGCGGCGGCGCCGGTGCCTTTTCTCGCGGCTTCCATCGACTTGATGTTTTTCGCCATCGTCTTGGTGACATTTTCAAGCGGCGTGTCGATTAACTCCGCCGCGTACTTATATGCCTGCAAGCTTTGCGTTGACATACCCGTCACGGTGGACTGAGTCAGCACGTCGTCGGCGTAAGCGGCCGCCTGTACCGAAAACTCGCCGAGCTTTTTACCAGCGGCACCTACTGCCGTACCGATAGCCGCGACACCCACGCCAACAGCGCCAATACCCGCGCCGAGACTTTTTCCCACCTTTCCGAGCGTGCCGCTCAGCGATGAGAACCGGCTGTTTGCTTTATCCGCCGTATCAGCGCTTTGCTTTAATTCCTTATCGAAGTCGTCCGCCTGTTTCGCGCTCCGGCTGAACTCGTCGCCGACACTGTCGATGCTTTTCTCATTCTGCCGCAGCTCACGTTCCATGCCGTTGAGCTGTGCCTTCGCGTCGTTTAGCCGGATAATCCACGCCTGAGTGCGTTTGTCGTTTTCACCGAAAGAAGAGGAGGCGTTTTTCAGGGCTTCTTCCAAAGCAGACACTTTGTTTTTCTGCTCGTCCATTTCTCTGGCGAGAACGCGGTTGCGCGCGGTCAGGGCCTCTACGGAACTGTCGTTCTTATCGAATTCCGAGGTGACCAGATTCATCTCGCTTTTCAGGACTTTGAAGTTCTGATTGATTTCTTTCAGCGCTTCCTTGAACTGCTTCTCGCCCTCGATACCCAGCTTGAACCCGAAATTATCCGCCATTTACGCCGCCTCCCTTCATACCCCTTCGGGGATAATGTCGTCTATATCCCGTTCCCGCTTCGGCTTTGCCAACCCGCTTATCTGCAGATAGATTTCTCGCTGGTCGAGCAGATGTCCTATAGGCATCAGCCACACCTCTTGTTCGGGACGGCAGAGCTGCGTGACGCCGCAGAAAACCAGCCGGGCAAAGATTTCTTCATCGTTTACCCGGCCGGTGCGTTTTTTTCTACGGCGTTGTCTTCCTCACTCTCGACATACCGCTTCATACCCTTGGCAATCGCCAATTCTAAAAGCGGGACAAAGTCTTGAAACTGTCCCGGCGAGGATAAAAGTTCAACCTCCGCTTCCGTGAGCAAAGGTTGTTTTTCATTATTTTGCAGGTTGTCAATCAGGATGCCTTGGTTAGCCAGCAGCGTGATAAACCATACGGCGGCTTCCATGCCTTCCACGCCGTCGAGTGTTTCGGCGAGGTTTTCAAGACCGCCGTACTGTTTGGCGATTTCCTTCTGCGCGCGTAAGGTGAGCACAAGGGTGTATTCCTTATTCCCGATGGTGACTTTTTCACCTCTGTCCATTCAAAACCGCCTCCCTTAAGCCGGAGCGACGCCCAGCGCCGTGTTTGACGAGGTCGGCGCGGCGGTAAGACCCGCGCAGGTGCCGTTGGCGATACTGACGTTCAGCGTCGCGTCATTCGCGGCGGCCGCTTTACGGGTCAGCACTACGCTTGCGCCCGAGCCGGAAATATCGAAGAACGCGCCGACATTGGCGTCACTCGTGAGCGCCGCGCGGATTTTCCCGGCGACCTGCGCCGCCGTATCGCTATTGGCGACTGCCGCCGACACTGTTTTGGGCGAACCCGTCATACCGGCCGCCGTGACGATAACGGTTGCGTTGCCCGCGCCGCTCGCGGTGACGGCGCCGAGTACCGTAGCCGTTTCAACCTGCTTTTGTCCTAAAGCGAACAGCATATCCGGCTCATATACGGCGTTGAACCAACCGGCGATAACATTCGCGCCGATACCCGTTCCGTCCTCCGAAATTTCCGCTTTCCACGGATGGTAGCCCCTCGCGTCCGTCTTGTTGCGACGCATGACGGTGCCCTCGATGGACGGCGTGCTGAATTTGATTCCGTCCGCCTTGGTTTCCAGATTCGTCGCCGGAATACCGAACTTGACTCTATAAAGCCAGAAGTACCGGTATTTGTTGTTGGCTTTACGCGCCCGAAACCCGACGGCAACATCGCAGCCGCTGTCCTCGCTTGTCGAAACGAGAACCCCTTGGTCGTCCACGGTGGCACCGGTCAAATCCTGCGCCTTGTCCGTACCGATGTCGTCGATATCCAGCGCCAACTTACCGCTCTTAAACTCCTTGACCGAAGCCGCCGCGGCGTCGTCGGCGTAGAGGACGGCTTCGGCAAGCTCAATTGTCAAATCGGCTTTAATCGCTTTTGCCAGCCGGACGGGAGCGCCGTAGGTTTCAACGCCCTCCGCGTTTTCGGTGATTTTCGCGTAATACAATTGGTCGAGTCCTATTGTTGCCATAGTGTGTAATCCTCCTGTGTGGTATAGTCTTTTTCCACATCAATGGCGAAATGGTGATACCCCGTATCGTCCTCGCGCCCGATGTACCGTCTTTCCGAAACGGTGAAATCCGCGTCCAGCAGCCGCCGGACGATGTTGTTTTTTACAGTGATGTAGTTGCCTTTAGAAAAAAGCGAGAGTCTGACCTGCTGTATTTCCCCATAGGGAGCGTTGTCCGCAAACTCGAACAGCTCGCTTAAAGGTGTTATGACCAGATATTCGTCCGGCGCCGCACCGCTGAACACGCCCGTTTCTATGGGGATACCGAGTTCCGACAGCACCGTATTCAAGTCTGATAAAATGTTCATATGCCGCTTGCCTCCCTGTCGAACGTCTCCCGCATAACCTTAATCACTTCACTTTTCGCCGCCGTGACCGCCGGTTTTAAGAAAGGCTTCGGCGGCTGACCGCTTTTACCGTATTCCAAAACGTTCGCTATGAGAGCGTTGGAAGCGCCGTCCGTCCTGTCGTCCCCGAACCCTATCTTTATATTGTGGTTTCCATCCTTATCCAGCTCGACCGGCGATTCGCCCAGAGCGTCCGCCAGCGCG
>CAYYFY010000232.1:0-4172 GCA_964471035.1 uncultured Eubacteriales bacterium | reverse complement strand
TTAACGAGAGGCTTGTTTAACCGCGAAACACGCGAAAAGCGCGAAAAATACGAGATAAAAACGATACATAGATATATAGATTAGCGGTTTAGTTTCAAATACGATGAATTGTAATACGAAAGAGTAAATTTTAGATAACGACTTTTCGCGCTTTTCGCGCTTTTCGCGGTTGAATAAAAAAAGCTTAACGGGGTGGTCTCGGGTGGTCTCGGGTGGTCTCGGGGACGGTTCTATCGTATCGTTGTTTTGAACTGACAACGTTAAAATTGGCTTCTTGGAACGCTTTTTTTAAAACCTGCGGCAAACGAAACGGCAAGCGGGAGATAGACGAGAGTAAACGCAAATAAAAAAGCGGTATCTCCGCGATACCGCTCCAAAAAATCGTCTGCCGTTATTGGCACATGAGTTCATACATGGCGTTCCGAAGCTCGCCGCTGTAATCTGTCAGCTCCTGCCAATTGAATATTCCCGCAAATCCGTTCTGCTTTATGTAGGCGGATTTTTTCTTGATTGACCGCGGCGTATCGACGGAAAGCCTGTTCTCGCCGATCTGCACATAATCCTGATCTTCGGTTGACAGCAGGGTTGCGCCGGCGTTTTTGACAAGCTCCATCAGCCGGTCATAGCCCATCCATTCATAGTCGGGGTTTACGCAGCGCGCGTAGAACGGCACGCCGAGCACAAGCTTTTCCCTGTCGATGCCGTGTGAATGCCAGCCGGACATATTGCTGTCCGTTAAGGAGAAAGCGCTGTGCGCCGTGTTGTTCATATCGTATGTCATGACATTCACAAGGTCGAGCAGACGGTTAAGTCTCTGATTGTCAAGCATCTGAAAGTGATCCGAGCCGACCGCGGCGGTTAAAAGCCTACTGCCGATGGCTTTCCTGATTTCGGAAAGCAACAGAATGAAATCTTCCGTACAGCTGTCGCAGGAGGTTATGCCCAAGTGACTTAGCCCTGGGAATTCCCAGTCCATATCGATGCCGTCAAGCTCGTTTTCGCAAATCAAACGGCGGCATTCGGCGGCAAAGGCTTCGCGGTTCTCTTCAGTTTTTGCCGCCTCGCAAAAACCGTCCGCTCCCGCGCCGCCTATGGAAACGAGCACGCGCGTATCGGCTTCTGCGGACGCGATTCGAGCCTTCACAAGGGCAATCGCGTTAATAAGGGTTTCGCTGAAGACCGGAACAAACAAGCCGTTTTTATCCTCCAGCAAGGAAAACGCGAGAAAAACGTGCGTTATTTTTTGAAAGTCGATTCGCCCGAGCGTCTGCTCATTGACGCCATTTGCGGGGATGTAGCTTCCGCAGACATATGGATTCATCTGATTTCCTCCGTAATAGGAGCTTTTATGCTCTCGCTCTTTTTGCCCCATGTATCGACAGCCGTGATTTTTACGCTCACCGCCTCTTGCGGTACGGTATTCGGCAGTCTTAAAACGACGCGGTCGGACATTTTTTCAAGTCCCATGGTAAAGTCGGAGAAGTATTTCAGCTCGCTTAACTGCGCGGCCTTTTCCTTTTCGGTGCCGTCATAATTCGTTTCGGTTACGGACAGTGTCTTGCCGTCCTTATCAAGAAATTCAATGTCATAAGAATGGACAAAATCGTCGTCGCTCGCCGCGTCAAATTTAATGACGGAAATATCGTTGTTGTCCTTATCCTTTTCCTTCGAAAAGCCGATGTCGCCGTCAGTTGTGAAGCGCGGCGCGGCGTCTGCCGCAATCCGTTTTTCATTCGTATATACAAAGCTTTCTTTGTCGCCGAACGGCGCATTGATGATCCACGGCTCCTTCATATCCTCGCCGGTATCGGCCGCCACGCGCTGAATGGAAACGTTTTTAGAGGTGATGTCCATAATCATGCACGTGGGATAATGACAGGTGTATTCGCCGAAGGCGTCGCGCGGGATGGTGCCGTTGTATTTCCCGCTCTCAAGCTCGATATAGTCGGTGGTCTGCGTGTTGATTGCCGTGAAATCGCCCTGCCAGATGGAGCGCTCGTCACAGAGCGCGTAATGCGAATGCCCCGAAAACGATATGACCTGAGGATAGTCCTTCAAAACAGTATATATATCCTTATTGCCCCAGTCGTCGCTGCCGTAAACGGTGTCCTGCGGGTTTAAGTGGGTCATGACAATAATCGGCTTGTCGGGCGCGTCGGCAACCGCCGCGTCAAGCTGCTCCCGAATCCATTTGTCGTCGCTGTAGGACAGATCATACGACCCGTTCGACGAGCTCCACCCGATGAAATGATACCCGTTTATGATCTTGTGGCTGTAGGGGTATTCGCCGGTGTATTCGGTGAACCGGCGCTGCATTTTGGCGGGCGTCGCTATCTCATGGCAGTTGACAAACATATCGAGCCAATAATCGTGGTTGCCCATGATAAAGAGGGGAACGGGCTTATCGCCGCTGAAAACGCTGTCAAAAGTATCCTTAAAGGATTTCCACGCCTCGTCGGTGCCGAGGTCTGTAAAATCGCCGGCATGAATGATAACCTGAACATTCTTCGCTTTCAGGTATTCCAGTGTTTTCTTCATGGCGATGATCTGTGTGGAATCGGCGGCGCCGTTCGCGGGAAGCTGTGTGTCGCTGAGTATGCCGACCTTCAGTGAAGCACTGCCGTCGCCTACAGTAAGGGTTTTGGTTTCGTCGTATTTTTTAGAATAGCCGAACGCGAAGTACGCGGAAATCCCCGCGACAAGCGCGACTGCCGTAACTGACGATAGGATTGCTTTAATTTTCTTTTTCACCGTTTAGCCCCCATAGTGTTGTTATAATTTGATTTTGCGTGCCATGCCGAAGGTCATTATAAGATAAAAAGCGCCTTTCGTCAATACAGCGCCGACGGATAATCCGAGAGGTTTTGAGAGATTTTTAATGTTTTTAAAATATTTTAGTTGAAAACCTGTATTTTTAGTGCTATAATTCCTTGACATTTATTGAACGGAAGTGCGTCTATGCTGATACTAAAGGACGGTTACCGGTCGGCGCTGTCTTTGCGCGACACCGAACGGGCCATCAAGCTTATCAAGGACACCTTTGAAGCGAAGCTTTCCGCCGCGCTCTGTCTTGAGCGCGTGAGCGCGCCGCTTTTCGTCGAGAAGAGCACGGGACTCAACGACGACTTAAACGGCGTCGAGCGCGCCGTGTCGTTTGACATCAAAGAGCTGCCCGGCTATGAGGCGGTTATTGTGCATTCGCTTGCCAAGTGGAAGCGCATGGCGCTTTTCAATTACGGTTTTCTGCCCGACGAGGGTTTATATACCGATATGAACGCCATCCGCCGCGACGAGGTCATGGACAACCTCCATTCGCTCTATGTCGACCAGTGGGACTGGGAGAAGGTCATATCCAGGGATCGGCGAGATAAGGCGTACCTTGAGGAAACGGTGAGAAAGATCGTCGGCGTGTTTAACGATACATTGGCTGTCGTCAAAGAAAGATTCCCCGGTGTGACGACGGCGCTCTGCCCCGACGTGACCTTTATTTCCTCCGAGGAGCTGCTACAGCTTTATCCCGAAAAAACGCCGAAGGAGCGCGAGCGGGCGTTCTTAAAGGAGCATAAGACAGTCTTTATTACCGAAATCGGCGATACGTTGTCCGACGGCGCGGCGCACGACGGCAGAGCGCCGGACTACGACGATTGGCATCTGAACGGCGATTTGCTGTACTGGAATGAAATGCTTGAGGACGCGTTCGAGGTCTCCTCGATGGGTATACGCGTTGACGCGCAGTCTTTGGACGCCCAGCTCAACGCCTCAAGCCGCAACGAGCGCCGCGCTTACGAGTACCACAAGGGCATATTGAACGGGACGCTGCCGCTGACCGTCGGCGGCGGGATCGGTCAGTCGCGCGTATGTATGCTGCTTCTTAGCAAACTCCATGTCGGTGAGGTGCAATCCTCTGTATGGAGCCGCGATACGCGGGAAAAATGTAAAGAAAACGGAATCAATCTATTATAATTTGAAGGTGTAATTTAGTGCTTCGCGAAGATATCAGAAACATCGCCATAATCGCCCACGTCGATCACGGCAAGACGACCTTAGTAGACCAGTTGCTGCGCCAGAGCGGCGTTTTCCGCCAGAATGAGGCGGTAAGCGAACGCGTCATGGACTCCAATGATTTGGAGCGGGAACGCGGCATCACCATTTTATCAAAAAATACGGGTATC
>CAYYFY010000231.1:0-4187 GCA_964471035.1 uncultured Eubacteriales bacterium | reverse complement strand
CCGGTTTTTTTATATTCGTTGTAAAGCATATACATACATCCTTGTTTTTTCTTCCAGTATACGGTATTTGTCCGCGGTTTTCAAGTGAAAAATGTTTCTATGAGCTTATCGCAGCTTTTCGGGGTATAACGGAAGTAGTCGAGGTGGCTGCTTTCATAGAAATATTTGAGTTTTTTTCGCGGAAAAACCTCACCTACCGCATCGATGATGACAAGCTTGATCTTGATTTTATCGGGGATCATGCTCTTGATGTAAACCGCGACTGTTTCGCCGACAGAAACGTTCGATACAAACTCGGCCAGCCCCGCGAGATTGGGAGCGAGCTCGATGAAAATACCGTAATCCTCGATGCTGCGCACGATACCGCCGACAGTTTCTCCGACGGTAAACGCGGCGGCGTTTTCTTCCCATGTGCCCAAAAGCTCCTTATGGGAAAGCGTAATGCGCCCCTTGTCGTCAAATCCCTTTATAATGGCGCGGATGTCATCGCCGACGGATAAGCGCGCGTTGGGATGGGGAATACGCGAGACGGAAATGCTGTCAATGGGCAGCAGCGAGGTTACCCCGCAGCCGATGTCGCAGAACGCCCCGAAGCTTTCAAGATGCGTGACAGCCGCTTCGAGGATGTCCCCGCAGGAGAAGGTTTCGCATTCGGCGGCAAACGCAGCCTGCACCGTTTTGCGGCTTAAAGAGGCGACGCGTTTTCCGGACAGCTCTGTAAAACCCGTGACGATAAAGCAAACGGGCTTGTTGACCTTTGAAATGATAGCGATATCGCGCGTGTAACCCTCCTCAATACCCAAAGCGCATTCGCCGCGCGGAATGATCCCGCGCATACAGCCGAGATCGACGTGCAGATTGTGGTCGCAGTCGCACACGACCGCGCGCGCTTCAAGGACGACGCGTTTTGCCATAGCCTCGCGCAGCCGCTCCTCGGACGCCAGATAATATAAATTGCTTTCGGTGGTGAGCAGTTTACCCTCGGGTCGGAACTTTGTCACGGTATCACCTGTCTTCTGTTTTTTTAGTTTTTTCTATTTAAATCTATGTAAAACTATGCTATAATATTTCAATATTTTCCGTTTTAGGGGTGTCGTTTTGGAGGTATTGGTCGGCGATGTTTTAGAAATGAAGAAGCCGCACCCGTGCGGTTGCCGTTATTTTACGGTGCTGCGTTCGGGGATGGACTTCCGTCTCTCCTGTAATGGGTGTTCTCGTGTGTTTTTAATTCCCAGAGCCAAGGCGGAAAAAGGCATTAAAAAAATTATACGGAGTAGTGACGATGTTTCCAAAGCTTGACAGTGTCGAAGAACGGTTTGAGACGATAAGCAAAGAATTGTGTCTGCCTGAGACCGTTTCGGATCAGGAGAGGTATAAAACGCTCATGCGCGAGCTCAAACAGCTGACGCCGGTCGTCGAGACATTTTGCGCGCTCAAAAAAGCGCAAAAGGCGCATGGGGAGGCAAAAGAGGTTCTTACTAAGTCCGCCGACCCCGATATGCGCGCCCTTTTTGAAGAGGAACTTCTGGAAACGGCGCAAAGTATCGCGAAACTGGAGGAAGCGCTGAAGGTACTGCTGTTGCCCCGCGACCCGAATGACGATAAAAACGTCATTGTCGAAATCCGGGGGGGAGCGGGAGGCGAGGAGGCGTCGCTGTTTGCGGGCGTTTTGTTCCGTATGTATTCAATGTATGCGCAGCAGAAGGGTTTTAAACCCGAAATCGTCTATGCCAACGAAACGGGACTGGGCGGCTTCAAGGAAATCAGCTTTATGATTGAGGGCGAGGGCGCGTATTCCCGTTTCAAATTCGAGAGCGGCGTACACCGCGTTCAGCGCGTGCCGGAGACCGAGTCACAGGGGCGCATCCATACCTCGACGGTGACAGTCGCCGTACTGCCGGAGGCTGAAGAGGTCGATATTGAAGTGAATCCCGCCGATCTGCAGATAGACACGTTCCGCGCAAGCGGCGCGGGCGGTCAGCACATCAACAAGACCGAGTCGGCCATCCGTATTACGCATTTGCCGACCGGTACGGTCGTCGAGTGTCAGGACGAGCGCAGTCAGTTCAAGAATAAGGACAGGGCGATGAAGATTCTGCGTTCGCGCCTGCTTGAAGCCGAGCGTGAAAAGCAGAGCGAGCAAATCGCGGGCGAGCGCCGCGCGCAGGTGGGTACCGGCGACCGCAGCGAGCGTATCAGGACATATAATTTCCCGCAGGGACGCGTTTCCGACCATCGGATAGGGTTGACTGTCTACCGTCTGGAGGCGTTTTTGAACGGCGATATGGACGAGGTAATCGACGCGCTCATCACGGCAGACACCGCTGAAAAACTGAAGTCGAGCGAAGGAAATTATGATAACTGAAGTGATCCCCGTTACGGAGGAAAATAAAGAAACGTTAGACAAAGCCGCGGTGCTGATTAAGCGCGGCGAGGTTGTTGCCATACCCACCGAAACGGTGTACGGGCTGGCGGCCAACGCCTTTGACGAAAACGCGGTTACGGAAATATTCAAAGCCAAGGGACGTCCGGCGGACAATCCGCTGATCGTGCATATCGCCGTGCTTTCGCAGCTCGATGAGCTTGTGAGCGAAGTTCCCGACTCCGTCGCTCTTCTTGCTGAACGCTTTTGGCCGGGACCGCTGACGCTGGTGCTGAAAAAGAGCGGCAAGGTACCGGACATCGTGACGGCGGGACTTGACAGCGTGGCGATAAGGATGCCGTCCCACCCGGTCGCTTTAGCCTTTATCGAGGCGTGTAAAGTCCCTCTGGCGGCGCCGTCGGCCAATCTGTCAGGCAGTCCGAGCCCGACACAGGCGCGTCACGTGTACGACGACCTTAACGGGAAAATACCCATGATTTTAGACGGGGGAACATGTGCCGTCGGCGTGGAATCGACCGTTTTGTCGCTGACCGGAGATATTCCGGAAATCCTCCGTCCCGGCGAAGTCACGCTCGAACAGCTTAAGACTGTATTAGAAAACGTCAAACTGAATCCCGCGGTCGTTTCGCCGCTGAATACCGGCGAAAAACCGAGGAGCCCCGGCATGAAATATAAGCATTACGCCCCGAAAACGGACATACTGCTTATAGGGGATACATCTGAAAAGTTTTACCGGTTTGTCAACCGACAAAAGGATGACGACGTTTGCGCGCTCGTTTTCGAAGGGGAGCAGGACGGACTTTTGGTCCCGTATGTCACCTACGGGCGGCGCGGCGACAGCCGCCATCAGGCGCGTTCTCTTTTTACGGCGCTGCGCCGCGTGGACGCACTGGGTAAAAAACGCTGTTACGCGATGCTGCCGGACGATAAGGGCATCGGCCTTGCCGTAAGAAACCGCCTCATGCGCGCGGCGGATTTTCGCGTAATCGAATCGGAAGATAAAGTAAAAGACGAACGCGGTTATCTGCTCGCGGGACTGACCGGCAAGACCGGCGCGGGAAAGACGACGGTAGGGCGGCTCCTTTTAGAAAAAGGCGCGGCTGTCATCGACTGTGACGTTGTCGCTAAAACTGTTGTGGACAATGACGCGCGCCTGCACGAAGAGCTGATAAAAGCGTTCGGATCGGATATACTCAAAAATGGCGTGTTTGACCGCAAGGCGCTTGCCGCAAAGGCGTTCGCCGACGGGGACTCCCTGGCTATGTTGAACCGCCTGACGCATCCGCCTGTTATCGAGGCGGTCGATAAGGAAATCGAACGCTGCAAAGCTACAGGCGCTAAGGTCATCGTTCTCGATGCCGCCGCTCTCATTGAGAGTAAAATCGCGGATATCTGCGATGTCGTTATCGCGGCGACAGCGCCCGAGGACATACGGCTTAAGAGAATTATCGAACGTGATGGGTTATCTCAAGCCGAAGCGCTTTTGCGTATTAACGCGCAGCATGCCGACGAATTTTACGAATCACGGGCGGATTTTTTAGTACGTTGTTACCCGCCCTACATTATTGCCGAGGAGATAAAACCCGTGCTTACCGCCCTTGGACTGGACTAAAAAAGGAGAAAAACCATGTTTTCTGAAAAAGAAGTGAAGGAACTGAAGAAAAAGCTTGTCTACGACCCGAAGAACGCGGCGCTGACGCTCGACGAAAAGAGTATTGCCGAGGCGGACAAATTCTGCGACGGCTATAAGCGCTTTTTAGACGGCGCCAAGACAGAGCGCGAGGCGGTGGAGACGACCGTCGCG
>CAYYFY010000230.1:0-4202 GCA_964471035.1 uncultured Eubacteriales bacterium | reverse complement strand
CAACGTCTCAAAAGGTGCACTTTTTGAGACGCCTATAGTATCTGGTAAAATATTAAAACATTCGATTGGTAAAGTCAAGTTGTTATTGTCAAAATACAGAAAATATGAACGATATAAATACCAAATACACAATAAATATAACAGTCTCAAAAAGTACACATTTAAAGACACCTGTTTTCTATATTTTATACACCGTAATAAATAACTTTGCTCACAGCGCTTGTTTAGCGCATCTTTCCAAAAAAACCATTAAAACAGCCACCCATAACGTTTTTTCGTCAATGGGCGGCTGTTAGTATTCGGGAGCTGTATAAAATTGGGTGAGGGCGAAGCCCTCCTTAAACAAGCGAAGCTTTCTTCACGTTCCGCAGGAACACTTAACGTTTCACGTTCCGTAGGAACACTTAACTCTTCACGTTCCGTAGGAACACTTAACTCTTCACGTTCCGGCAGGAACACTTAACTCTTAACGTTCCGTAGGAACACTTAACTCTTCACGTTGCAGCAGGAACACTTAACGTTTCTGTCGTTCCGTCTATGCAGTGTACTGAAAACCCGCGTATGACCGGCGTATCGGCGCTCTTTGATATTGTCAGCTTTACTTTTGACACTTTCTTATTTTCAAACCGCTCGATGCGCTTATGCCCCACCGAAATGCCCCTGCATAATACAATCCATTCGCCGCCGCAAAGACCTTCGACAACGTATTCCCGCACGCGTTCGCCCTGAGAGATGTCTTCCATGAGAACGATGTGGTTTACGCGGGAAGGCTCGTTCAGCTCTAAAATAAACGCGCTGCCGGTGCCGCTTGTTTTCGCAAGCGGTGTCGAGAAGCGGTCTTTGATGAGCGCGCCGAAAGCGCGAAACTGTTCGACATCCGCGTCGGGTACCAGCCCGCGGTCGTCGATGACCATACCGATGAGCAGGTTGGTGTTGCTGCCGACGGAGGTGTAATATCGCTCTAACAGTTCCTCCGGCTCGAAGAGCATATCGTCCTGCCCTTCTTTCCAGAACCAGCCTCCGCTGTGCGAAAGCAGATAGCGGTTGGGCATATCGGTCTCCGCCGGAGCCCACACCCTGCCGTCGGGGTCTCCGACGCCGGTATTTTCGTCGTCCGCGCAAAAATCGCCGTCACTGACGTTTATGGTGCTCCAGCACGGATTGGGCGCTAAGCCCGATTCGTTGCCCACCCACCGTAATATAGACGGATACTGTTCGGGTCCCTGAAAACAGACGGCGTTCGGCTGGTATCTGAGCAGCAGCGACAGGACGTCCGGACCGCCCTTTTCGGGCGGCAGCGCGCCGCCGTCAAACCAGATTTCAAACAGCTCGCCGTAACGCGTCCAAATTTCTGTGACCTGTTGTTCGACCATGGCGTTATACGCTTTCTGCTCGTCGGCGTCGCCGGAAACCACTTTTCCGGGATTATCCACGCCGAAACAGCCGTTGCAGGCAACACTGTAATACAGTCCGGGTTTCATATCGTATTTTTTACAGGATTGAATAAAATCACCGACAATGTCGCCTTTGCCGTCCCTCCACGGCGTGCTTTTTACGCTGTAGCCGTGCGCCTCTGTCGGCCAGAGGCAGAATCCCGAGCAATGCTTGGCGACAAGCACCGCATATTTTGCTCCGGCGTCGGCGGCTGTTTTCAGCCACTGGTCGGTGTTAAGCTGCGCGGGATTGAAAATAGACGGGTCAAGCGGATTTTCCCAGTTCTTCCGGAACTCAAAATCGGGAGAAAACACGGGTATATCGTAATGAATCAGTACGCCGAATTCCCTATCCGCCCATTCAAGCTGCCGGGCTGTCGGTCTCGGTTTATTGTTAACCATCGGTTTCACTTCCTTCTTTAATATGTATCTGTATTATACTTTTACTGACTCTTAAAGTCAATCGCCGCATTATAGATTATGCAGTCAAAAAACCGCGCCCGCTTTTTTAGGGCGGGCGCTTTTAGAGGGAGTATTGTGCCGGTTAGTTGTCGCAGCAGCCGCCGACGCCGGGCATATGGCAAACGTGGCCAAGCGGTTCGGCGCATGCCTGCGCCGCGAAGGTCAACGGTACCTCAACGCAGATATCCTGTTTGACGAAAAACGTGCAGCTTCCGCCGCAGGTCTCTTGTGTGAGGTCCGCGCAGAGCGAAGGGTCGCCCACGCAGAAGGTCTTAATCTTACCGACGTAAACCTTCGGATCGATCTTGACCTTCGCCCAAAGGCTGACAGTCTGGTGAACGTCGAGAGGACAGCTTCCGAATACCGGCGGATGACCACCGGCTTGTTCCACTTCATAGCCCTCCTCGGGCTCGCTGTTGCAATTGCATTGATTGCTCAAGGGTATAACCTCCTTTCAGGTTTACTACAGTATCATATGTAAAACTTGTACGCACTGTACCTGTTTATAATTGTTTTATACGATAACACAAAACGCCGCGCTTTTTTAAGCACGGCGTTTCACATTACACTTATATAGTCTGCGTAGCTTTTTGCTTGACTCTTCCAACCGAAGTGTTGTCCTCTTTCTTATTCTGCAGTTCCTTGATCGGATTCGGCGCGGTCTCGAAGCGGTAGTCGGCGCCCTTGATGCCGATATACTTTTTAATGACAATGTGGCTCGGTACGGTTTCGACATCGGCGTTGAGCTTCTTCTGGAACGTGAAGAAATCCGCGTTGTCAGCAAGGTCGTTGATATTACAATAGTTTTCAAACGCCGAAGTCTCATAGACCGACGACGCCAATACACCGCGGACGTAGTCAATATTCGAGTGCAGCGATAAAAGTGCCGGAAATTCGCCGTTGGGAATGACCTGCTGCCACTGCTTGTTCTCGTACTTCTGGAGCAAGCCGACCGCGTCGTGCAGATGTGCGATTTCTTCAAGGAAATGCTGCTCCCAGAGCGCCCGAACGTGCCTGTTGCTCTCGTCCATCATGCAGGAATAGTACAGATAGCATTCGGTGTACTCGTGCATCAGGAGCTTTTCGAGCCAGGTGCAAGCAGGGTCGCCGAGACTCTCATAGTGGGTGACGTGCTGCTCCTCGATAAGCCCGATTTCCTGATAGAGCTTCCGACCGTAGGCGTTGCCGTAGAAGCCGGCGATATTCATATAATAGTTCATCGTCTGTTGCTCCGCTGCCGTGATGATACCGACGGCGAGTCTTGTCGGCATGGCGGCGGTTTTTGAATTGATGCCGTAACGGATGTTGTCATAGGGGCAGCGGTGCTCGGAGATAGTCGGCCTGCCGGGCATAATCTCGGTATAGCGCCCTACAAGCTCCTCGGCTTTTATACCAGCGTCCATTTCGAGCAGGTCGGCGTAACGGTACAGGTGGTCAAAATCCTCTAAGAGAGCGAAGTCGAGCGCTTTTTTGACGTTCTGGTCGGGCTCGTTCTGCGCTAAGCCCGCCGTTAAATCGACGGCAAGCTGCTCATAAGAAATCGTCGTTTCCAGAATGGTTTCTTCGATGGGCTTTGTGACCGCGATTGCCTTCTGCTGCTGCTGTTCGCTCCGGCGGGTCAGCGCCAGCGCCCTTTTTAGGTCCTGATCGATACAGTGGCGGGAAAACTGATGCGAAAACCACTGCGCCTCAAACTCGGTGCCGTTCATCAGAATGATTCTCGTTTTGGTGTAGGGGTCAACTTCCTGAGGATCGTAGGCGTTCGGATAAATGGACGGCCAGTCCTTAAAGGTGTCGGCGACTTTCATCGGGGTTTCGTTGAATGGATTCATAACACTCCTCCTTGTTGCCCTTATTATTTTTCTAATTTTCCAAAATATACTCCGCGATTTTAGGTATACTATCGTTATGAATTCACTTTGGTCAAAAACATCAACAATCGGGAGCAGACCCTCCCTCAATGAAAATATCGAAGCTGACGCCGTCATCATCGGCGCCGGTCTGACCGGCATTCTGACTGCTTACACATTAAAGGAAAGGGGTTTAAATCCGATTGTTCTGGAAGCCCGCGGCATCGCCTGCGGGCAGACGGGCGGCACGACGGCGAAAATCACCGCGCAGCACGGCAGCATCTACGCGCGCCTGATTAAGGAAATCGGACAAGACAAGGCGAAGCTGTATGCGGATACCCATCAAAACGCCATAGAGCGGTACGCCGCGCTGATTGCCGAAAAGCAAATCGACTGCGACTTCGAGCGGCGGGACGCGTATTTGTACGCGTCTAAACAGTCGCCGGAGCTCATAGAG
>CAYYFY010000229.1:0-4217 GCA_964471035.1 uncultured Eubacteriales bacterium | reverse complement strand
GCGGTACCCACTGGAGCGACCTCAGAATCAAAAACGGCTATCAACAGCCACACGGCGTCAAGTACTGGTGTCTGGGCAACGAGATGGACGGCGACTGGCAGATAGGTCACAAGACCGCCGCCGAATACGGACGCATCGCCGCCGAAACCGCCAAGGTCATGAAGATGACCGACCCTTCTATAGAGCTTGTCCTGTGCGGCAGCAGCAGCGGCGGGATGCGCACCTTCGGCGAGTGGGAAACCACCGCGCTCGACCTTACCTATGACAAGGTGGAGTACATCTCCCTGCACCAATATTTCGGCATGGGCGACCTCGACATCAAAAGCTTTCTGGCAAAGAGCGTTGAGATGGACAGATATATTACCTCGGTCATCGCCTGCTGCGACTATGTGCAGGGCAAGCGGCACAGTAAGCACCGCATCGATCTGTCGTTCGACGAATGGAATGTCTGGTACCACTCAAACGGCGCCAAATTCGAGAAGTGGTCAAAGGCTCCCGCCATTCTCGAGGATGTCTACAACTTCGCCGACGCGCTCGTGGTCGGCACGATGCTCCTCTCCCTGCTGCGCCGGTGCGACCGCGTCAAGATCGCCTGCATCGCCCAGCTCGTCAACGTCATCGCCCCCATCATGACAGAAACCGGCGGCAAAGCATGGGCACAGACAATCTTCTACCCATTCATGCACGTTTCCAAATACGGGCGCGGCAGCGTGCTGCTGCCCATCGCCGAATCGACCGTGCACAACACAAAGCAATACGCGGACGTACCCGACGTCGATTCTCTCGCCGTCATCAATGAGGAAAACGGCGAGCTTACCGTCTTCGCGGTCAACCGCGACATGACCGACACCCTCCCACTCACCGTAAAGTTGATTAACTTTACGGGTTACAAACCCGTCGAACATATCGAAATGTCCGGCCATGACCTCGAGGACACAAACACCGCAAACGAAGCGCCCGTCGCGCCAAAAAAACGCGAATTGCCGGTCCTCACCGAAAACACGCTGACCGTAAAGCTCAATCCCTTGTCATGGAATGTAATCCGTCTGAAAAAAGATTGACCTCAATAAAAACTGCCGTCCGCCGAAAAAACGGCGGACGGCAGTTTTTATAATAAGACACGGGGACAGGTTCCTCGTCTTATTATAATCACCCGTCAGGACGAGGAACCTGTCCCCATGTCTTATTCCCACTCCATAAACCCCGCCGTAAATGGCAGATGGTTGAATTTTTTCGTCCCCGTATGGACAAACCCGTTGGCGGCGTACCAGTTTTTGAGGACGGTATTTTCCTCCATGATCCCGATAGTTATTTTATTGCCCCCGAGAGCGCGTACCCTTTCTTTACAATAATCGAGCAGCTCCCGACCGTAACCCAGACGGCGGCAGTCGGGCAGCACCGCCAGATTATTCAGCTCGAATACGCCGTTCCCCGTATCGGTCAGCGAAACGAAACCGACTAAATTTCCGTCGGCAAAATACCCGAACGGGAAATAGCCCTCTTTGAGCTTTGCGATTAAAGAGTCATCGGTAATAAAGCTCGTGTGCGTCGGACAGTTTTCTCTTGTCAGGCCGAATTCCCTGGCGACAGTAGCGAAGCTCTGACGGATGACCTGCGCGTACAGCGGTAACTGTCCGGCGTTTAAGAGCACAATTCGGCCATCGTGATTCATGAGCTTACCCCCTTGTTTATATATGCGCTTGACAGTCCGTCATCACCGGGTTTCCTCCTGTACCTTTGTGATCATCAGATGATTGAAAAATGCCGCCTCGCGGTATACCGGTTTTTCCATTACCGCCTGTTCTAATGTCAGCATATCACGAAACCACGCGTCTGTATACTTAACTTTATTATCTTGCCCCAGCGCAAAGAAAGCGCGCAGCCCGAAAACACGCGCGATTTCGCCTTTGTGCCTCTTTGCCCATGCCTGCAGTTCCTCATTGGCGTACAAACGCTGCGCTCCCAAGCAGCCGCCGTCGCTGCCGGCGCCTTCCTCCAAAAGCGACAGCGCCGTCTTCGGATCGTTCCAGAACACCGCGCTGTGAAAGACCCGTCCGGCGCGGTTGTGTTTTACAACGGACAGCGTCCCGCCGTGCTTCAATACCCTTAACAGCTCTGCAACAACCGGCTCTTTATCTTCAACGTATTCCAAAACATTATGGCAAAAAATGAAATCGAATGTATCATCCTCAAACGCCGCGAGCGTTTCAAGTCCGCCGTGAAGCTGCGTATAGGCGTTTTCCTTGATTCGGCTATCAATCATTTCTTCGTTCGGCTCGACGGCGGTTACGTCATGAAGCGCGGCATAATGATCCGCCGTCACACAGAGCCCGCTGCCGAAGTCGAGGATTTTCAGCCGCGGCGAATCGGGGATATTTAACTGTGTAAACAGCAGATCGTAGAACATTCTCCCCCACGGGGCTTTGACGAATTCAAGGTAATCTTTAACGCTATCCATGATTCTCCTCCTTAAGACATGGGGACAGGTTCCGCGTCTTATTATAATCACCCGACAGGACGAGGAACCTGTCCCCATGTCTTATAAACGCCTCTCCAAATCGCTAAACAGATTATAAGAAAACCTCTCTAACCGTCCGATATTTTCGGGAACCTCTTTCATGAGCATATCGGCGGTTTGAACGGCGAGCCTGTATTCGTCATCGCCGATAACACCCTCGGTAAGCGCGGCGTCAAGCTCGTCCTTATCCAGCAAAAGGACAGTACCGTCCGGCAAAGCGGCAACGTCCAGAAACATATCCCGAAAATATGACTCCTCGCCGCACAGCACATTTTGCTTCGTGATGTCAAAGTAATATTGTACGATATGTTTCTCCCGGTCAAGCATAACGGTGAGCCACCAGTTTTCATCTTGCGGCGCGATCTGCATCCAATAATAACCGTCGTCCGCGATAATGATATCCCGTCCGAAAATCGTCTTTACCAGCGGCTCGCTCGTTTTTTCCAGACAGAGCAAACCCGCGACGGCGTGAAAAGGTTCATAATCCATAAGCATATATGCCGATGAGGATTTTAAAACACGCTGCCAGCCTTTGCGCGATATAAACCTTTTTTCTGTTTGCATTATAATCTGTTCTCCCTACTACCGTGTAACACCTAAAGATTTACAATTAACCACAAGTATTTTTTCGTCCATCAAGGCGGACGACGACGCTTTGCTTGGCGCAAAGCGAGGAGGACAACGAAAGCGGGCGGAAAAAGACGACGTGGGGAATGTAAAGATTTAGGTGTTACACGGTACTACACCTGATTGCATTTATTAACGTACTTCTCGCTATACCCGGCAAGCGGCTTACACGGATATTCTCCGCATTCCGAGCACGATCCGAGCCTTATCTCACGGCAGCATTTCATCCACGGACAGCCGCGGCAAAGCTTGAATATATCGTCCGAGCGGCCGCCCATACAGCGGATGTCCGACAACGGGATATCGTAGCCGAACACCTCTTTATAAAACCGCTGCGACTGCCTGCGCAGACTGTCATCATTATTCACAGTAGCCAGATAAGTAACACAGCGCGCGCAGTCGTGACCGCAGAAGCACGGCATCGCTTTTCGGTAGGTATAATACCACGCATCGCCGTCGGGGTGCGAGCGGTCAAAAACGAACCCCGCCTTTTCAAAAGCCTTTTGCGACGCGACGTTCGTCGGATAAATGACGGCCTCAACAGACTGTATTTCCCGTCCGATGATTTCTGTTCCGCAGGCGAGAAGCTCGCGCAAAGCGGACGAACCGTACCCTTTGCCGCGTTTTTTCGGAGCAACGATATATTCCATGATAATAAACGTTCCGTCATGGTATCCGACCGCTATGACCGCGAAGGGAACACCGCCCTCAAAAACGATCTTACCCCAAAAGTTTTCGCCTGCTCTTTGGCTGTCGTCATTCTTCCAGTAGGTAAAGAAATTGTCCCAGCCCTCGTCACAGCCCGTATATTTTTTCGCTGTTCGGTCGAGCCACCGTTCCACGACACGGCTGTATTGGTCTGTGTAATCGATCCACTGATAGTTCACGGTTCTCACCTCAAATCATACGTCTGCATCTGTCCGCCAATCATCTCGAAAAGTCCGAACCGAGAAAGTGTATTATTTCATCGGCTTTGATTTGCTGAGGTATCATTTTTGGTTTTCCCATTCCTCTTTAAGCATCGAGTACCGCACGCTGTCGGAAAGGTTGCGGCTGTATTTGCGCAGCGTAC
>CAYYFY010000228.1:0-4222 GCA_964471035.1 uncultured Eubacteriales bacterium | reverse complement strand
GCGCTGAACGGTAGAGCAGACCTCGTGAAGGAGCTGGGTGGAGCATTGGACTTTCATAATTCACTATCCTCGCTTTATTAAAAATAAAAATAGTAGTAGTATTAGGGGGTGTGGATTTGTCAGGATTTTCCTGGAATGTGTTTTTGGAAAAGGGTTTTTTAGAAGTTGCTTCCTGTCTATTTTTTGTGGAGAGGTGTCAGTCGTATATTTCTTTTAAGGAAAGTTTTTAAGATTGTTGAAAACGTGGTGTGGAATGTTTAAAAATTTGTGGAAAATCATGTGTCCTGAATATTTTTGACGATTTCCGTAACCGTGGTCTTAAAAGAAGGGTTTTGCTCCATTTTTCTTTCGACCGATTCAATGGAGTAGAGCACCGTTGAGTGGTTCTTGCCGCCGAATTCCTTGCCGATAGCCTCGAGCGACAAATTCGTGATCTCGCGGATGACGTACATGGATATCTGGCGGGCGGACGAAATATTGGCCTTCTTTTTGTCCGAGCGGATTTCCTCAACCGCGACGGCAAAGGTCTTGCCGACTATCTCGATGATGCTCGCCACCGTGGCGCTGACCGGACGGTTGTAGGTCAGAATATCCCGAATGGCCTCGCTTGCCAGCACAATCGGCGGGATCGACGGGTCCACGAGCATGATGGCGTGTATCTTTTTAACGGCGCCCTCGAGCTGGCGGATGTTGGTCTTTAAATTTTCGGCGATGTATTCCAACGCGTCGCCGGGCAGCTGCAGGCCGAGCTCTTCGGATTTTCGTTTGACGATGGCGACGCGTGTCTCGAAGTCGGGCGGCTGGATGTCGGCGAGAAGTCCCTGCTCAAACCGCGAGGTCAGCCGCTCTTCAAGCGGCTGGATGTCCTTTGGCGGTCGGTCAGAGGTCAGAACAATCTGCTTGCCGTTGTTTACAAGGGCGTTGAAGGTATGGAAAAACTCCTCCTGCACCCGCTCCTTGCCGACGAGAAATTGAATATCGTCAAAGAGCAGCACGTCGGTTTCGCGGTATTTTTTGTGAAAGTCGGGCATCGCCTTTACCGACATGTGTGTGATCATCTCGTTGGTGAAGTTTTCGCAGTCGGTATACAGTATGTTGGCATTCGGACTTTTTCTTTGTATCTCCTTTTCGATGGCCATGAGCAGATGCGTTTTGCCCAGTCCCGAACGCCCGTAGATGAACAGCGGGTTGTGGACGCCGCCGGGATTTGTGGCGACGGCGCTTGCCGCCGTGTAGGCGAACCGGTTCGAGGGGCTGACGATAAAGGAGTCAAACGTATTTTCAAAGGATTTTGGGTAATTGTCTGCCCGCTCCTCCTCTTCGGAATCCTCGCGGACGGCGACAATCTCGACGTCTATGTCAAAGCCCAGAATGCTTTCAAACGCCTTACGGATAACGGGCATGAATTTTTCCGTGACGACGGTTTTCTTAAATTCGTTCGCGCCTAGGACTACCCGCCCGTTTTCAAAGCTTTTTGGGACCAGCGCGCCGATCCACAGTTTATACGCCGCCTCCGTCGCGATATGTTTCCGGCACTCCTCAAGCACGGCAGGCCAGATGTCCGACATAAAAAAATGAAAGTTCCCGTTGTCCAAAAGCGTCACCCCGACTGATGTAGTATTCCTAATATAATGTAATTAAACTATATATTTAGTTAGTCATAAAAGTATAGCATATCCCTTTGCGTTTTTCAAGGCTTTTCGCAAAAGAATACGCTGTATTTGGAAAAAACAAGGTTGTTTTATGTGATTTCGGATGCCTCAAGACGGGCGTTGGCGAGCATCAGCTTGAGACGGTTTTCCTGATTGACCTTCGACGCGCCCGCGTCGTAATCGACGGCGACGATGTTTAAGTCGGGGTTCTTCTCGCGCAGCGGCTTCATCATGCCCTTGCCGAAAATATGGTTGGGCAGGCAGCCGAACGGCTGGGTGCAGACGATGTTTTTTATCCCGCTGTGAGAGAGCTCGAGCATTTCGGCGGGAAGCAGCCAGCCCTCGCCCATTTTCGCCCCGAGACCGATATAACCGCCGACCAGCTCCACGGTGCGTTTGAAAGACGGCGGCGGCTCAAAGCGGCCGTCCTGCCTGATCAGGTCTATAATCTGATCCTCTTTGTCTGTGATGTAGCGGTACACGAACTCGAAAACAGGCGACAGCAGCTTACCCCTGCCGTATAACTCCCTGTCCACAAGATTGTTATAGAGGCAGTACAGAAAAAAGCCGAGCAGACCCGGGACAAAGACCTCGGCGCCTTCGCTTATGAGAAAGTCCTCCAGATTGTTATTACCCAAGGGCGAAAACTTGACATATATCTCCCCGACGACGCCTACCTTGACTTTTTGGGTGCGTTTTACGGGAATGGCGGCAAAATCGTCCAGCATTTTAAGACAGTCGCGCCTGAGCTTCTTAAAGGAAATGCCGTTTTTCTTCATGTCCTGCGCGATTGTCTCGGTGTACCGGTCGGCCAGAGCCTGACTCTGCCCCGCGTTAAGCTCATACGGGCGGCACTGCCCGACAAGGCTCATGAGCAGGTCGCCGTACAAAACGGCGTAGAGCATACGGTGCAACAGCGGCAAAGACAGCTTGAATCCCGGGTGATTTTCAAGCCCCTTGAAGTTGAAGGAGATAACCGGCACAAAACCGAGCCCCGCTTTTATAAGGGCTTTTCGCAGCAGGTAGATGTAATTGGAGGCGCGGCAGCCGCCGCCGGTCTGAAAGAGGATCAGCGCGGTCTTGTGTACGTCGTATTGTCCGCTCATAAGCGCTGAGATAAACTGGCCGATGACGAGAATAGCCGGGTAACAGGTGTCGTTGTGGACGTATTTCAGCCCCGTTTCGGCGATCTGTTGCCCCTGCGTTTCGAGGAGCTCCAGCTTGTACCCCTCGTTTTTCATCACCTGCAGGACAAGCTTTAAGTGCATCGGCAGCATATTGGGAGCGAGGATTGTATACTCATTTTTCATTTCTTTTGTAAACGATACATACGTCTGCGGCTTTTTCAACGTGTTCTCTCCCTTTCCTCTAAAGCGCCCATAAGACTTCGCAGGCGGATTCTGACCGCGCCGAGATTCGTAATCTCGTCAATTTTAATCTGCGTATAATACTTTCCGGCATCTTCTAAAATGGAGCGTATCTCGTCGGTGGTGATGGCGTCAACCCCGCAGCCGAAGGAGACGAGCTGGACAAGCTCGGTGTCCGGATGCGTTGCGGCGTAGCGCGCTGCCCTGTAGAGGCGCGCGTGATACGTCCACTGGTTGAGCACCGCCACCGGCTGCCTTTTCGCCAGATGAAATACCCCGTCCTCCCCGACGACGACAAAGCCGAGGCTCGCCGCAAGCTTGTCGATGCCGTGACAGATCTCCTCGTCGATATGGTACGGCCGTCCGGCTAAGATCATGATGCGTTTGCCGTGCTCGCGGGCGTATTTCAGCGCTTTTTCGCTCTCCTTGCGGATGGCCTCCATATAGGCGTCATACGCCGCGAATCCTACGTCTATGGCGTGCCGCACGTCCCGCGCGGAAAATTCGCCGAACGCTTCGGACAACGATGCCCGAAGTCCTCTCGCCAGCTCTTTTCGATTGTTGATGTTCAGATACGGATATAAGAATTTAACCGATTGCAGCTCCTCCATGTTGCCGAAAAGCAGCTCGGAATAATAGGCGACGACGGGGCAATTGTAATGATTGTCCGCCGTTTTTTCGTCAAGATTATGGGTTAAACACGGGTAAAAGATCGCCTGAACGCCGCTGCTCGAAAGCTCCGCGATATGACCGTGCATGATTTTGGCCGGATAACAGGCGGTGTCCGAGGGGATGGAGAACTGCCCTTTTTCGTAGGTGCGCCTTGTGGACATTCTTGACACAACGACCGAAAGGTCCAACGCCGTGAAAATGCCGTGCCACAGCGGCAGCAGCTCGTAGGTGCCGAGCGTCAGCGGCAGCCCGATACTCCCGCGCTTTCCCTCGCCCCGCGGCAAGGAGGACAGGAGCTTGCGCTTATAGGCGTACAGGTTCGGCAGCTCCTCAGAGGGCGCTTCGAGCCCCAGACCCCTGTCACACTGGTTGCCCGAAATATACCGCTTGTTGCCCGAAAAGCGGTTGACCGTCAGGCGGCAGCGGTT
This sequence comes from uncultured Eubacteriales bacterium, assembly GCA_964471035.1. Classification (GTDB taxonomy): domain Bacteria; phylum Bacillota; class Clostridia; order Oscillospirales; family Acutalibacteraceae; genus DTU089. Next base: position 103 of record CAYYFY010000228.1, on the reverse strand, counting down.
CTGGCAGCCACTACACACGGCTGACGAGGATTCGTGGGCAAAACCTTTAAGCGCTTCTTCGGAAATCAGAGAAGAGTTTTCGCAGCGCATACTGTACAGCGCC
>CAYYFY010000227.1:0-4235 GCA_964471035.1 uncultured Eubacteriales bacterium | reverse complement strand
AGATCGACATCTATCTTGAGAAGAAACAGGTTACCGACGGCTACGAACAGAAATACGCGAGTCTTTATGACTATATGATGTCGGTCATAAGCGTCGTGCCGGCAGGCTCGGGCGGGGTTATCTTCACGCCGTGGCTCCATGGCAACCGCTGTCCGTTTGAGGACCCCAATGCGCGGGGAATGTTCTTCAATATCGGCCTTGAAACGGGAAAGACCGAGCTTATCCGCGCCGTGCTTGAGGGTGTCTGCTACCATCTGCGCTGGTTTATCGAAACCGAGGAGAAGAAGGTCAAGGCGTCAAAGGTCATCCGGTTCGTCGGCGGCGGAGCGCTTTCCGACTTAACCTGCCAGATACTCGCCGACTGTACGGGGCGCACTATTGAAACCATCGCTAATCCCCAGAACGCGGGCGCTATGGGCGCGGCGGTCGTGGCGGCGGTGGGACTTGGGCTTTGTCCGGACATCGTGTCCAGCAAAAAGCTCATCCCCGTGCTGAAAACCTTTACGCCCGACAAGAACGCCAAAGCGGTCTATGATAAATATTATGAGGTATACAAACGGCTTTACAAGTCGAACAAGGAGAATTTTGCCGCTCTAAACGAATAGAATATATTTTACTTGAAATATAGTATAAATTATGCTATTCTTTTAAAATACATTGAAACATTTAATCGTTATCCGGAAAGGAACGCTTATGAATATTGCTATAATGGCCCATGACTCAAAAAAAGAGCTGATGACCCAGTTTTGTATCGCCTACTGCGGTATCTTGAGCAAGCATTCGCTCTGCGCCACGGGGACGACCGGAAGGCTCGTTTCCGAAGCGACAGGCCTTGAAATTGTCCGCTTTTTAAGCGGCGAGCAGGGCGGCGACCAACAGATCGCCGCGCGTATTGCCTGTAATGAGATTGACCTGCTCCTCATGTTCAGAGACCCGCTAAAACCCAAGCCCGGCGAGCCGAGCGAGGCCAACCTTTTACGGCTTTGCGATGTACACAACATTCCCGTGGCAACCAACATCGCCACCGCCGAATCGTTGATACACGGACTCGAGAGAGGCGATCTGGACTGGCGCGACATCGTCAATCCGAAATGACGCCCGACAGATAAAAACGGGCGGGAGACCGCCCGTTTTTCAGTGAAGTGTCCCGCTTTGAGGGACGTTAAGAAGTGAAGCGCCGCGCCGCGGCGTGAAGAAGCTTGAAAGGAAAATTATGTCACAGCTTACACCCGCCGTCAAGGGCACGGCCGATTTCCTGCCCGAGGATATCCACAAGCTGCAATATGTCGAGCGCACGGCTATCGAAACCGCTGGAAAATTTGGCTACTATGAAATGAGGACGCCGGTATTCGAGTATACCGAGCTGTTCAGCCGCGGGGTCGGCGATACGACCGATGTCGTCCAGAAGGAGATGTACACCTTTGAAGACAAGGGCGGACGCTCAGTAACCCTGCGCCCGGAAGGCACAGCCGGCACGGTGCGCGCCTTTTTAGAGAACGGCCTGTACAACGCGCCGCTGCCGCAGAAAATATGCTATCTGACCTCGTGCTACCGTTATGAAAAACCGCAGTCCGGCCGTCAGCGCGAGTTTCACCAGTTCGGCATCGAGGCGTTCGGTCCGGCGTCTCCGGCAGCCGATGCCGAGGTTATCGCTCTCGGAGCGGCGTTCTTCAATGCACTTCATGTTACCGATATGGGGCTCGAGATCAACTCAATCGGCTGCCCCGAGTGCCGTAAAACGTATCTTGAGGCGCTGCGCGTCTATTTTGGGGCGCAAAAAAATGACCTCTGTCCGACGTGCCTTACCAGACTCGACCGCAATCCTATGCGTATCCTCGACTGTAAAAGTCCCGTCTGCGCGAAAATTGCCGAGGGCGCGCCGGTGGTGCTCGATTTTTTGTGCGGCGACTGTCAGGCGCATTTTGACGAGTTGCAAAAGTATCTGAAGGTCATGCGCATCGACTATACCGTCAACCCGAAAATCGTGCGCGGGCTGGACTACTATACCCGCACGGTGTTTGAGTTCGTCTCACAAAACGAGTCGATCAAAGGGCTTGTCTGCTGCGGCGGCGGTCGGTATGACGGGCTCGTAGAGGAGCTCGGCGGCGCGCCGCTTCCCGCCTGCGGCTTCGGGCTGGGTATCGAGCGTACGCTGCTTGCCATGGAGGCGGTGAGCGCGCCGTTTCCCGACAAGGCGCGTCCTGACTTAGTCTTTGTGACGGCGGGCGGCGCCGCGCTGACAAAGGCGGTCGAACTCTCCGACACTTTAAGGCGCGAAGGCTTTTCGGTGCTCTTCGACACGATGGAGCGCTCAATTAAAGCGCAGATGAAATTCGCCGGAAAAACAGGCGCCCTCTATACGGCGGTTATGGGGGACAATGAACTGAATTCCGGCGAGGTCATTCTTAAAAATATGCAAAGCGCTGTACAGACCGCGCTGCCGCTTGATGGGTTTATCAATGGCTTTAAAAAGGCGATATTATCTGACTGCCAAGGCGTTATTGCCGAATCGGAGATATAAACGGTAATGAATAATGAATAGTGAATGATGAATAATTCAGGGCGGGGACACCCCGCACCCCGAATATAATGGGAGCAAAAACGCGTTAGCGTTTTTAAAGAGAACCGCTTACGGTTCTTTCCGCACCCCAATATAATCGGGTGAGGGCGAGAGCCCTCCCGAAATTTTTCATTATTCATTTTTCATTATTCATTTTTCATTTATATTAATATTAGTTGTACTTTTCTATGATATATGGTAGAATATTTCGAAATATTGAAGTGAGGTGTATGCCTTGATATTGAAGAGTGAAACCGGAATAGACTTAGAGGGCATAAGGCAGGCCTGCGCGCAGTCGGTTGAGGGAAAGCAGCTTAAAAAAGTGCTGCTTCTGCCGCCGGACTACACGCGGATGTACTCGGGCGCGGGCGTCATCACCGCGGCGTATTACGAGCTGCTGAAAGACACCTGCGAGGTGGACATCATGCCGGCGCTGGGTACCCACGAACCGATGACGAGGGAAGAATCGCTCGCGTTTTTCGGCGAGGGCGTCCCCTTTGAACGCTTAATCGTCCACAACTGGCGGCGCGACGTCGTTAAAATCGGCGAGGTGCCCGCCTCCTTTGTAAGCGAGGTGTCCGAGGGACTTGTCGATACGGCTATCGACGTCGAGGTCAATAAGCGTATCGTGGACAAGAGCTACGATATGATTATCTCCATAGGACAGGTCGTCCCGCATGAGGTCGTCGGCATGGCCAACTATTCAAAGAATATTTTCGTCGGCTGCGGCGGGGCGAGCATGATCAATTCCTCGCATATGCTCGGCGCGTTTTACGGTATGGAGCGCGTCATGGGGCGCGACTTTTCGCCGGTGCGCCGCGTGTTCGACTACGCGCAGGAGCGCTTTTTAACCGATATTCCGCTGCTTTACGTTCTGACTGTCACCACGAGCGCTCACGACGAAACGCGCATTCACGGGCTGTTTATCGGCGAGAAGCGTAAGCTGTTCGAGGAAGCGGTGGCTTTGAGCCGCGAGCTGAATCTGACCTATGTGGACAAGCCTTTAAAGAAAGTCGTCGTCTACCTCGACGAGCGCGAGTTCAAGAGCACTTGGCTTGGCAACAAGGCCATCTACCGCACCCGCATGGCAATCGCCGACGGCGGCGATCTTATCGTGCTCGCTCCCGGCGTGCGCCGTTTCGGCGAGGACGACGAGAATGATCGCCTGATCCGCAAGTACGGTTACGTCGGCAGGGAGAACGTGCTTAAGCTCATAAAGGACAACGACGATTTACAAAACAACCTGTCGGTCGGAGCGCACCTGATTCACGGCTCGTCGGACGGGCGGTTTTTTGTCACCTACTGCACCGAAAAGCTGACGAAGGACGAGGTGGAGGGCGCGGCGTTTCGTTATATCCCCTATGCCGAGGCGGTGAAAACCTACGATCCCGCAAAGCTTACTGACGGCTATAATACCCTTTCGGACGGCACAGAGATTTTCTATATCAGTAACCCCGCGTTGGGTCTTTGGACGGTAAAAGGTTGAAGGAAAAATCCTTCAACCCCGAAGTTTTATCCTTTCGTATCATAGGTGAGGATGCGAATCGGCTTTAAGCCGACCGGACAAAACTTCCGCCTCGCTTAGAAAGGATAGTCATAATAATGGAAAAATATATTGACTTACATACGCATTCCACAAAATCGGACGGTTCGATGACGCCGCGCGAGGTCGTCC
>CAYYFY010000226.1:0-4237 GCA_964471035.1 uncultured Eubacteriales bacterium | reverse complement strand
GGTAATCGACGACGGTCATCCCCGTCACCTTTTGAAGAACGGCGCACAGCGCGTAAATGTTCTCGTTGACGTACTCGAACCGTTCGCCCGGCTCGGAAATCCATTTGGCGTCTAAAAGGTGTATCATCCAGTCCTTATCGGTTTTGTTGAGCAGATAGCTTGGCATTTTGCCGGAGGTCATCGTGAGCAGATGCTTAATCTGCAGCTTTTCAAGCTTCTCATCTTTCTTTTTCGGTATGTACTCCGGAAAGACGTCGATAAATCGCGTATCAAGCCTGAGATACCCCTCGCTTACGGCGAAGCCTATTGCCGTGGCGGTCACGGTTTTGCTCACCGAATACATGATGTGCGGAGTGTTTTTGGCATAGGGCGACCGATAGCATTCGGCGGCGACCTTGCCGTGGCGCACCACCATCAGGCTGTGCCAGCGCATCCCTTTTTCGTCCATGTGTTCAATCATTTTCATAAACGCGTCGGAGGAAATGCCGACGCATTCGGGCGCTCTCGCCCGTACAAGGCGCTTGCCGTCTGAGGACATAAATAACCCTCCACGTTTTATATTATCACATTACTATCTTTAACAGCATACCATAATTTTTATATGAAGTAAACCGACTAAACAAAAAAATAACGGCGTCATAAACGCCGTCAGGTGTAAAAAACTGGTTTAGAGAGATACTTTTAGGATTTCTACAGCCTCTTTCAGCTCGTCCCAGCCGATACTAAGCGGCGGGAGCAGGCGCAGCTTTGTTTTTGCCGAGAGGACGAGCACGCCGTTTTCCATGCATTTGGAGATTTTCTCTTTAACTTCACCCTCGACCTCGACGCCGAGCATCAGCCCCATACCGCTGACGCCTTTTACGGATTCGAGCTTTAAAAGCTCGTTTTTGATATAGTACCCTTTGGCGGCGACTTCGTCGAGCAGCGCGTCGTCGATGCGTCCGGCGACCGACAGAGCGGCGGCGCAGACGACGGGGTTAGCGCCGAATGTCGAGCCGTGCGTGCCGGGGACAAGCGCCTCATTGAAACGTTCTGAAAAGAGGGTCACGCCGATGGGCAGACCGCCGGCCAGTCCCTTGGCGGTCGTCACGATGTCCGGCTCAATACCGAAGTGCATATACGAAAAGAATTTGCCGGTGCGCCCGTTGCCGGTCTGGATTTCGTCGATTATCAGGGGAATGTCGTATTGCTTTGACAGCGCCTTTATGGTTTCCAGTAATTCCGCCGGCAACTCACAGACGCCGCCCTCGCCCTGAATGGTTTCAAGCATAATCGCCGCGCAGGCGTTGTTTTCGACGAGCTCCCTCAGGCTTTCGGGCGTAGTGTCGGCATACAGAAATCCCTCGGTGAAGGGACCGAAATCCGTATGGTACTGCTCCTGACCGGTCGCCGACAGCGTCGTGATCGTCCGCCCGTGGAAGCTGTTCTTAAACGTAATGATTTGATGATGCCCCTCGCCGTTCTTCTTCAGGGAAAAGCGGCGCGCGGCTTTGATGGCGCACTCGTTGGCTTCGGCGCCGGAGTTACTGAAAAAGACCTTACTCATACCCGTTTTCTCGCAGAGCAGCTGCGCCAGTTGCGCCGCGGGCTCTGTGTAGTACAGATTTGAGGTATGCTGGAGTGTGCCGAGCTGAGCGATAACCGCCTCCTGCCAAGATTTATCGCAGTAACCGAACGCGTTGACGCCGATTCCGGCGGTCAGGTCGATATAGCGCTTGCCCTTGTCGTCGTAAACGACGGCGCCCTCGCCTTTGACGAGCGCTAAGGGAAAGCGGCTGTAGGTGTTCATGACATATTGCTTATCGGTTTCTATAATATTCATAGCGGCTCCTTAACTAAACAATGTCCCGATGCCCTCGTCGGTCAGAATTTCAATGAGGATCGAGTGGGGCACGCGCCCGTCGATGATGACGACCTTTTTCACGCCCTCGGCGATTGCCGAGATACAGCATTCGACTTTCGGGAGCATTCCGCCGGAGATGATTCCCTCCTCGACGAGCTGCGGCGCTTCTGAAACCTTGATTTCGGGGATCAAAGTGTTCTCGTCGTCCTTGTTCTGCAAAATACCCTTGGTATCGGTCATGGAGATCAGGCTTTCTGCTTTCAGGGCGGCGGCTATTTTGGCGGCGGCGGTGTCGGCGTTGATGTTGTAGACATTGCCGTCCCTGTCGCAGCCGACCGTAGCGATGACCGGAATATAGCCCTTTTCGAGCAGGTCGAGTATAGGCGCGGTATGGATTTTCGTGATCTCGCCGACATAACCTAAGCGCTTGTCGAGCATCTTCGCCTTGATCATATGACCGTCGGCGCCCGAAAGCCCCATGGCCTTACCGCCGATGGTCTGCAAGAGGTTAACCAGCCCCTTGTTGATCTTTCCGGCGAGCACCATCTGGACGATTTGCGCGGTTTCCCGATCGGTGACGCGCAGCCCGTCGACGAATTCGGATTTCTTGCCCAAAGCCTCCAGCGTCTGTGTGATCTCCGGACCGCCCCCGTGAACGAGCACGACCTTGATGCCGATGAGCCGCAGCAGCACGATGTCGCGCATGACCGCCTTTTTCAGCTCCTCGCTCTGCATGGCGCTGCCGCCGTACTTGATGACGATAATCTTATTATTATATTTTTGAATATAGGGCAGAGCCTGCACGAGAATATCCGCCCGTTGTTCATTGGAAAGCTTCATATTGCCGTTCCTTTCAAGTCCTGTAGTCGCCGTTGATCTTGACATAGTCGTAGGTCAGATCGCAGCCCCACGCAGCCGCCGTACAGGCTCCGGCGTTCAGGTTGACAAGAATATCGATTTCATCCTTTAAGAGAACTTCCTTTGCCGTTTCCTCGGAGAACGGGACGGCGCAGCCGCCGATACAGACCGGAAGCTCTCCGGCTTCCGAGCGGAAGGCGACGTCAATTTTGCCGATGTCGACGTCCTCGCCGCAGTAGCCGACCGCGCACAGGACGCGTCCAAAGTTAGCGTCGGCGCCGAACATCATCGCCTTGACGAGCGAGGAGCAGATGACGGACTTGGCGGCGACTTTCGCGATCGTATCCGACGGCGCGCCGGAAACGACGCAGGTCAGTAGCTTTGTCGCCCCCTCGCCGTCCTTGGCGATCATGCGGCACAGCGCCGTCGTCACCTGTGACAGCGCCGCGCAGAACGTATCGAAGTCCTCGCCGTCTTCGCTGATTTCGGGATTGCCCGCGTGACCGCTCGCGAGGACAGTAACCATATCGTTTGTCGAGGTGTCGCCGTCGATGCTGACCATGTTGAAGGAGGTCTTCACGTCCTCGGAAAGCGCCTTTTGCAGCATGGCGGGGGTAATAGCCGCGTCGGTCGTCACAAAGACGAGCATGGTTGCCATGTTCGGATGAATCATCCCCGAGCCCTTCGCCATGCCGCCTAAGAAGCACGTTTTGCCGCCGAGCGTGAACGAGACGGCGTATTGTTTGTCGACGGTATCGGTCGTCATGATGGCTTCGGCGGCAAAAGTGCCGTCGCGCGAAAGTCCTTGCGCGAGAGCGGGAAGCCCGTCGCGGATGGGTTCTACATCAAAGGGCAGACCGATGACGCCCGTCGAGGCGATGACGATGTCCGAGGCGGCGACGCCCAGTTCTTCGGAAGCAAGCGCGCACATCAGGCGCGCCTTTTCCTCGCCGTCGGCGTTGCAGGTGTTGGCGTTGCCGCTGTTGCAGATAATTACTTTGGCGTGCCCGTCGGACACATTTTCTTTCGTAACGATGAGCGGCGCGCCCTTGACGAGGTTTTGCGTATAGACGCAAGCGGCGGCGCAATTTGTGTCGCTGACAACAAGGGCGAGATCCCTTTTGGTCTTGTTCTTGCGGATGCCGCAATGAACGCCGTTTGCCGTAAAACCCTTGGCGGCGCAGACGCCGCCCGAAACAGTTGGGTACATATAATGTATTTCCTTTCAGTCCGTAATCAGTGAATCGTCCGGCGAAAGCCCCAAAACGAGGTTGAAGCATTCGACGGCGGCGCCCGAAGCGCCCTTGCCGAGATTGTCGAAAAGCGAGAAAAGCGTGACGCGCTCGTCGTTGCCGCCGACGGAAACCTTCATGGTGTCCTTGCCGGACAGCGCGTTTGCCGCGATAAAACCGTTGTCGTCAAGCGTTTCCCCGTATGAAACGAGTCCGTATCGGTACTGCCGTTTGTATACCTCTTTGATCTCCTCTGCCGTGCCGGACAGCGCGTCCTCAGGCAGCGTCACGGTGACGAGCATCC
>CAYYFY010000225.1:1088-4251 GCA_964471035.1 uncultured Eubacteriales bacterium | reverse complement strand
TGTGCTGATGTAGGCTGCGGCGTCGGCGCGCGCCTCTTCGGAAATCCGCAGGGAATCGGTACGCATATAGGTGATAAGACCAATGGAGCCCATACCCTTGATAGCGATACCCTCATACAGCTCTTGCGCGACCTTCATCGTTTTCTGCGCCTGAAACCCTAAGCGCCTGGACGCTTCCTGCTGGAGCGAGGAAGTGATGAACGGCGGAGCGGGCTGTTTCTTACGCTGTCCTTTTTTAAGCGAGCTCAGCACATACTTTGCGCCGTTGAGCTTTTTCAGAACGGCGTCGGTCTCATCTTTACAGGTGAGCTTAATCTTTCCGTTCTCGTCGCCGATAAACGAAGCGGTGAACTGCTTGCGCATGACAAGGAACTTCGCGTCAAGGCTCCAGTATTCCTCGGGCGAAAAGGCATTGATCTCCTCCTCGCGGTCAACGATCATACGCACCGCGACGCTCTGCACGCGTCCGGCTGAAAGCCCCCTGCGAATCTTTTGGGAAATAAACGGGCTGAGCTTGTAGCCGACCAGCCTGTCGAGAATTCTTCTTGCCTGCTGGGCATCCACAAGTCCCAGATCGATGCTCTCGGGATTGGCGATGCCCTTTTTGACCGTCGCTTCGTTGATTTCGTTGAATTTGACGCGGTTCTTCTGATTGAGATCAAGACCGAGCAGCGTGGCTAAATGCCACGAGATGGCTTCCCCCTCGCGGTCAGGGTCAGTAGCCAGATACACTGCCTCGCTCTTTTCGACCTTGTCCTGCAGGTCCTTGACGAGCTTTTCCTTTCCCTTGATGACCGCGTATTTGGGCGAAAAATTGTTCTTGATATCGACGCTGAGCTTGGCGGCGGGCAGGTCCCTCACATGACCGACCGACGCCATGACGTCATAGCCGCTCCCCAGATACTTTTTTATATTGACCGCCTTTGTCGGCGACTCCACGATAACGAGTTTCATTTTCTTTCCTCACTTTACTGTTATTTTCCCGTTAATACGGTACCGGTTTCCTTCCGTCTGAGCGGCATAGCCGTACAATTGAAGCTCTGTCAGCGCCGCCATTGTTTCGGCGACGGTAATCCCCGCCGCTTCGGATAGCTCGTCAATATGCCGCGCGTCGTTTATAAGCTTTCCGAAAACCTTCGCGGCGTTGACGCTGAGCTGCGGCATGGTATCTGTTTTAGGGGGCTCGGCTTTCTGCCCATGGCGATAATCTACATAACCGGAGCCGAAAAAGACCGCGTCGGCGCTTTCGGTATTCAAATATTCGCCATATTCCAGCTCATAACGAAGCAAAATATCCGACGGGGCAAAGACGGCTTTTACCCCGTCCTGAATCAGCTTATTAGCGCCGCCGAACGATGAGCCGAGAATGTCGCCGGGAACCGCGAAGATTTCGCGCCCCTGCTCGGCGGCATACCGGGCGGTAATCAGCGACCCGCTGCGCTCGCCCGCCTCGATGACAAGCGTCCCCAGCGACAGACCGGAAATCAGGCGGTTACGGATGGGAAATGTCGTCTTGCTTGCGGGCGTGTCCGGCGTAAATTCGCTGACGACTGCGCCGTACCTTGTCACCGCGCGGCGCAAGGAGGCATTCTGCGGCAGATAGTTTACAGAAAGCCCGCAGCCGAGCACACAGATCGTTCGCCCTTTGGCGAGCATCGCGCCCGCGTGCGCCTCGCTGTCAATTCCCAAAGCGCCGCCGCTGACTATCGTCACGCCCGCCTTGGCAAGCGCGAAGCTCATGCGCTGAGCGATCTCAATACCATAAGCGCTTGCCTCCCGCGTACCGACGACCGCAATATGGACCGGATCGGAAAGTACGCTGAAGTCGCCGCACACAAACAGCGCCAGCGGCATATCGGGAAGCGTTTTGAGCTGACGCGGAAAACGCGGATCGTCAGGTACTAAGAGCGTATACCCTTTGGCTGAAGAATCAGAAACGCACCGCGCGAAGCTTTCGGGCGAACGCTCTTTGAGCGCTTCGATCTTACGGGGGGAAAGTAGCCCCGAAAGCCGCCACTCGTCCTCTCCCGCGGCGTACAGCCGCTTCGGATTATGAAAAAACGAGAACAGATCATCCGTTTTCGCTCCCGCGCCGAGGGCGTTTTGCAGCCAGAGCCAGTATTCCGGCGCACAGGCGTTCATCTCATCATTTCCCACATTATCACCGCCGATGCCGCCGCCGCGTTGAGCGACTCGGCTTTACCCTTCATCGGTATGCGTATTCGTTTACCGGCGGCGGCTGCCGTTTCAGGCTTTAAGCCGCTGCCCTCGCTGCCTACGGCGCAGACCGCGCCGCCCGAAAAATCCACAGTCGTTAAATCCTCGGCATCGTCGGACAGCACCGCCGCGAGGGTTTTCATCCCCTTCTCCTTAAGAGCGCCGAAAAGCGCCGGCAGGTTGTCGGTCTGTAGAATAGGCAGACGCAGAAGCGACCCCATCGCCGCGCGCTGCGCCTTCGGATTATAGACATCGCACCCGCCGCTGATTATCAGCCCAGAGAGTCCCAGCGCCTCGGCAGTCCTCGCGGCGGCGCCGAAATTTTTCGGATCGGAAACCTCCTCGAGAGCCAAGTATTTTCCGTCACTTTTTATTGTATCTATATCCGCGATTTTGTCAAGCATTTTACAGACGCAAAATACGCCCTGCGGCGTCTTTGTATCGGAAATTTTTGACAAAAGCTCCTCGTTGATTTCAAAAACGGTGTCCGCGCGCGGTATAATCTCAAAAATATTGTCAGAAAACCGCGATAGCGCGTGGCGCGTAACAAAAAGCGTTTCGATTTTGACGCCGCTCTGTGCCGCATCGGCACACAGGCGCGCCCCCTCCAAAACGAAAAGACCTGTTTCACGGCGAACCCCCGCGCTCGCACTGAGCGCGGCAGCCAGCTTGATTCTTTCGTTGTTTTTACTCGTCAGCTTATCCAAATCTTTTCCTCGCAACGGACATTGACGAAGCTTTGAAATGAATAATGAATAATGAATGATGAATAATTTCGGGAGGGCTGCGCCCTCACCCGATTATAATGGGACGCGGGGCAAAACCCCGCCCGAAACTCTTCACTCTTCACTCTTCACTCTTCACTAAAAAACGCCCTCCTGAAATCTGCCCGCGAACCCCCGCGCTCGCACTGAGCGCGGCAGCCAGCTTGATTCTTTCGTTGTTT
>CAYYFY010000225.1:0-988 GCA_964471035.1 uncultured Eubacteriales bacterium | reverse complement strand
AACCCCGCCCGAAACTCTTCACTCTTCACTCTTCACTCTTCACTAAAAAACGCCCCGCCTGAAATCTGCCCGCGGTTGTCTTTTAATAAACAAAGCCGTCTCTGACGAGACAGCTCCGTATTGATTTTCAAAGCGCCGCTTTGGCTTTTTCCACAAGGACCGTAAAGCCCGCCGGATCCGCTATGGCAATTTCGGAAAGCATCTTGCGGTTCAAGTCAACGCCCGCTTTGTTCAGTCCGTTCATGAACGTTGAGTAGTTGACGCCGTTCTGCTTGCAGCCTGCCGAAATGCGGGTGATCCACAGACGGCGGAAATTGCGCTTTTTTTGTTTGCGCCCGATGTACGCGTAGTTGCCGCTCTTCATGACGGCTTGCTTGGCGGTCTTGAACAAACTGCTCTTGCTGCCGTAATAGCCCTTCGCGAGCTTCAATACCTTATTTCTTCTTTTGCGAGTCATCGTCGCGCCTTTTATACGAGCCATAATTATATTCCTCCGTTATTCCGATTATTTGTAAGGTATAAGGCGCTTGATCTGCCTCTGGTTGGTGGTGTCGGCGACGACTGCTTGACGGAGCCCTCTCTTGCGCTTGGTCGTCTTTTTGGTCAGGATATGCGACTTGTTGGCGTGACCGCGGATGGGCTTGCCGTTTTTTGTAAGCTTAAAGCGTTTTTTTGCACCGCTGTGCGTCTTGATTTTGGGCATAACTGTATCCTCCTTAAATGTGACCGTTGACTACTTTGATACTTTCGGAGCCAGAAACATGAGCATGGAACGCGCTTCCTGTTTGGCCGGCTTTTCAACAACGCCGACCTCCGCACAAGCCTCGGCAAATCGTTCCATCGTGATTTTGCCGTTAGCGGCATGAGCCATCTCACGACCCTTGAAGCGAATGGATACCTTCACCTTGCAGCCGTCTTTTAAAAACCCGATGGCGTGGTTTGCTTTGGTGTCGAAATCATGCTTGTCGATGTTGAGCGACAGGCGGAT
>CAYYFY010000224.1:0-4269 GCA_964471035.1 uncultured Eubacteriales bacterium | reverse complement strand
CCGTCGAGTCCGGCGTTGACGCTCTCACTCATAACGGCGCCCGCGAAGGCGGCGAAGGTCAGCCGATATCCCCTGAGCTGCGCGCCGCCCGTGAAATTATAGTTCCAGTTTTGGATTGAGTTTAAGATGTCGTTCACCTTGACCGTATCCGCCGAACGGAGCGCTTCGACGACCTTATTTCTTACCTCAATGGGAAAATCGGTTTGGCGGAGCCGCTCGCGGTTGTAGACAAACGCTTCCCGTTGCTCGCCAAAATAGAAAAGACGCCGTTTGAGCACAAGGTCGTCTACGGAAACGTCGCATTTATTCATCAGATTGCTAAGAAAAAGCCCCGTCTCGACAAACCGCCGGTAATCGAGAACAGGCGTAAATTTCAAGCTCTCGACGTAGCGGATTTTCTCGGTGACGGAAAGTGCGCTCTCCTCAAACTGATCGTAATAAGAGCCTTCTTTAATCCGTATGTGCAGCACCGGCCCGCAGAGAAGGATTCCAAATATAGCCCGAACCGAGAAAAAAGACGTCCCGTGCTCCTCGGACATAAACGCCGGAAACTCCGCGGTCGCGCCGTCGATCACGCGCCTTAAGCGCATCTGCGACGCCAGAAAAAATTCCTCGGCACCCGGATCATCCGAGACAATTCCCTGCAGCATCCCCGTATTCGACAGCAGGTATAACGTGATGCCTGTCACGCTGCTAAAACACGCAAGCGTATTCTCATAACGGCTCCAATTGCGCCCATCGTCATACTTTTTATACAAATAACTCACCTCTACATTCATATTATAACATAACATTCATATTATACAATACCTTGTTTCCGAAAACTGCTAATATTTTTTTTGTAAAAGACAAATCTTTTGTCTATTATTAAAAACGGAGGTTAAGGTATGATAGGTTTAGGTAATTGGCTCGCGCACATCGACACGATGTTCTTCAAAGGGGATGTCACCATTAAGGTCTCCGACAACAACGGTGCATACGCGTTTGATCTTGAGCTGCCCTCGGATATCGATATTCCGGAGTTCAAGATTTACGACATCACCGAGGACGGCAACACACTCAACGCAAAGGCGACCGTTGACCTGCTTCAGGGCAAGGTCATCGATATCTCTTTCACCTTTGAGGGCGACACCGCCAACGGTTTCCTCAAGATCCCCTATATCGGGAAAATCAAGGTTAAGGACGCTAAGAAGATTTCTTAAGGGCAACATATGATTGGTATTGGCAGCTGGCTCGCGCATGTAGATACGATGTTCTTCAAAGGCGATATTTCCTTTAAGATTCTTGACAAAAACGGTGAGTATGCGTTCGAGTATGCTCTCCCCGCAGAGATTGATGATGTTCCCGAAACCAAGTTTTTTGACATCAAAGAGGACGATGACACGCTCAATCTGAAAGCCGCCGTCGACTTGATACCCGGCAAGGATATTGACGCGTCATTCACCTTCAGCGGAGATACCGCCAGTGGTTTTATCAAAATTCCGTACATAGGAAAAATCAAGATCAAGGACATCCAGAAAACCGCCTGACAAAAACTCCGGAGCTGCTGCTCCGGAGTTTTTTATTTATTCAGTAGTATATCTTTACGGTTTTAATTTCAAACGGTTTAAAGGTGAGAACGGCGTTTTGTACATCGAGCTTTTCGCCGACAGGCTCCTCGAGCATATTGGTTATCTCCGCGCTTTTCGCGCCGTCGAAGAAGCTCACGGGCGCGTGTACGAAACCGCCCTCGCACTCGTACAGGCGAGCGATGAAGGCGCGCTCGGCGTCCTCGCAGGGCTTCACCGTTTCGACGAGGATATTGTCCGCTTTCGGAACAATCAGCGGCAATCCCTGATAGGCGCCTAAGGTGACGACGGGCGGAACACCCAACGTGTAGGCGGGGCGCGTCACAGCCTTGGCGGAGAAACCGCCGTCGTGCGGCAGGAAGGAATAGACGCAGCGGTGCCGTCCGTGATCTCCCGTGAAATCGGGACGCGTACCGCCCTTGTGCAGCGACAGCTTAAACGCGCCGCCCTCGACAGAAAGGGCATATTTGCAATCGTTGAGAAGCGCCGCGCCGAAACGCGATTCGGAAATATCCGTGTATTTGTGGTTGAGCACCTCGAACTTCGCCTTTTCGATGCTGTTGTTGCGTGTCGTCGGGCGGCGGATATAGCCGAACTGCACCTCGCAGCGGGCAAAATCCTGCATCAGCGCCGTGTCAAAGACCGTCTTTAAGAAGCGGTGATCGTCGTTCCAGTCCATGACCGTATCGAAACGCACCTCGCGGCTGTTCGCGAAGAAAATCATATCCTGCGTCACGGTCGATTTCTCAGTGACGGCGTACCGGCTGCGGATGACGAACGCCGCGTCGCCGCCGGACACGACCTCACGGGAGAGGAGCTTCGCGCAGTCCTTGAATTTCGTCTCGATATCGGCGTCGATGTCCCAGTTGTCCCATGCCGACGGCACGTCCTCAGCGACGGTTAAGGTGTTGAACGGACAGCCCTCCCGCACCAATTCGCGGTTGGCTTCTGTATCTATAAATGAAGATATATAGCCGCGTTTATCGAATTTTATATTGGCAAACGGCGTTTTCAGCCTGTCCCCTTTTAACGAAAACGCCTTGCCCGCCGAAACGGGTGTGCCCTTCTTCAAGGGGAACGTGACCGAGGAGAACGCCGGAATAGTAAAGCCGGACACGATGACGCAGGTCACGCCGTCAAGATTCTCATAGAGCTGCTGCGCGTAGGGGCAGTCGAGCATCATGCCCTTGGGGACTTGCGCGATAACCGCGTCTTCACGGTCAAAGGACAGCGTGTTCGTAAAGGTCACAGCCTTTTCAGAGCCGCCCGCAAGCTCTCCTATCAGCTCTCCGGCGCGGCGGATGACAGCGCCTGTCTGCTCCTTTGATTCCTTGTGCGCCCTGGGGATGCAGGTGCCGGGCAGAATGTCATGGAACTGATTGATGAGCATCATTTCCCAGAGGGGTCTGGTCTCTTTGTCGGAGGCTTCTTTTTTTGCCTTGACGGCGCCGTCTACGATAAAATATTCAAGGTTTCGCAGGCTTAATTCAGCCTTGCGGTTGTTGCGCTTTATGTCATGCTGATTTGTCAGCGTGCCGCGGTGGAGCTCAAGATACAGCTCGCCCTTGTAGACATTCGCGTTTTTGGAGGTCTTTTCGAGTTCCCGCATAAAATCGCCCACAAGCGTATATGCCGTTTTCGGACAGCCGTTTAAATCCTTCGCGCGGCGGCTCTCCTCGATCTGCTCAAACTGCGGTCCGCCGCCGCCGTCGCCGTAGCCGAAGGCGACGAGGAGCTTATCGTTGACGGTCTTTTCCTTGAGGCCGACGCCGCTCCCCTCTTTCGTCACCTGTTCGAAAAGCCGGTCGGGCGTAGGCGGCATATGACCCCTGTTGAAGTGGGTAAAGACCTCTGAACCGTCAAGCCCCTGCCAGTAGAATGTGTCGTAGGGGAAAATGTTGGTATCGTTCCAGCCAATTTTGGTCGTTAAGAAATAATCGACGCCGCAACCCTTCATAATCTGCGGAATGGCTGCGCTGTAGCCGAAGGTGTCGGGCAGCCAGAAGCAGTTGGAGGTATAATTAAAATATTTACGCGTGAAGCGCTGACCCCATAAAAACTGCCGTACCATCGCCTCGCCGCCGGTGATATTGCAGTCGCACTCGACCCACACGGCGCCGTTGGGCTCATAGCGTCCATCCGCGACGGCGGTCTGTATCCTTTTAAAAAGCGTCGGGTAGTAGCGCCGGATAAAATCACCGTGACAAGCCGAGCTTTGAATAAAGGTGTATTCGGGATACTGCGCCATCAGACTGAGCTGATTGGAATAGGTACGCGCACACTTTTTGACTGTCTCGCCGACGTGCCACAGCCACGCGGTGTCCATATGGGAGTGACCGATGACAAAGGTTTTCGGCGCTTCGGGACCGTTCTTTACAGCCAGCGCTTTCTTTATAAACGGGCGCGCCTCGCGCAGAGCGCTCAAGAAGGTTTCCCTGTCGGTGTCCTCATAAGAATAGTATACACGGTTATGCACCTCGTACAGCGCACCGATAAGCTCCGCCTTGCGGAAGGAAGCCGTCGACAGCGCCTTTTCGAGCAGCACAAGCGCTTCCAGATCAAAATAGAACTCCGCGATTTCATCGTTTTTGACGCAGACATCAAAGCCCTCGCAGGCATAGTCGTAGGTGAGGAGCGGCTCGCTCTCAAGCGGCATACAGCCTTTATAGGAGTGTCCCGCATAATATTCGAGCGCGACGTT
>CAYYFY010000223.1:3427-4270 GCA_964471035.1 uncultured Eubacteriales bacterium | reverse complement strand
TGTCGGCGACGGTGACAGTCGCCGCGCCGCCCGATCCGGCGGCGGCGGACTTAACCGTGTAGGTAACGCCCTCAAGGAGAAGCTTCCTGCCCGCGAGCGCGGCAGCTCCGGCGGCGGTGATTGTCTCATCGACATGGAGCGTTTTACCCGCCGCTGACAGCGTCGTTGCGACGGTCAGCGTATCCGAGCCGGCAATCAAATTCGCACCTTTAAATATTTTTGCCTCGGTGGACTCGACGAAGCGCACGCCGCCCAAGGCGCCGATCTCGCCGGTCAGCATATTTTCGGGAGTCGTGTACTTCTGCACGTCGAGCCACTGGTTGCCCGCTTCCTGCATGAGGTCATAGGCGACATAGGGGTGGATAATGCCGACATAGTAACCGTCGATCTTCGGGGCGTTCATGGTTTTAAGCTCGGCAGCCGCCTTAAAGACATCCTTGACCCTGAGCACAGCGGTCGCGTCAAGCTGGCTCCTCAGGGTGACAGCCGTCTGTGTGTCGCCGGAAATCTTCGGGCAATATAAGACGTTGGTACCGCCAACGACCTCGTTGCGCACGACTGTATCCATGGTCAGCCCCGCCTGTGCGGCAAGCTGTCTGGTCGCCTCGACAATGGTATTGTCAATGGCGGTAAGCTCCAAAAGATCGGTCTGCTCAATATAATCGCCATACTGATCTACGGAAGCCGTCACGCCGGATACATTGAGTTTGTTGCCTGTCGGCGTGACGCCCTCGGTGAGCGGCGTCAATGCCTTGGGCAAAGACGAGAAGCGCCGGAATTCGATCTCGCGCCCTCCGTTTTTCGGGATATCGCGTTTCTGTCCGAACTGATCGTGGATCAGAT
>CAYYFY010000223.1:0-3417 GCA_964471035.1 uncultured Eubacteriales bacterium | reverse complement strand
AGGGTAATGAGCGTCTTGTCGTAGAAGGTTTTCATTTCCGCCGACAGGCTGTTGCCCGCCGCCGCGCTTGTGGTGGCGTTGACAAGGTCGCCCGCCGCAAAAAGCTGTAAGTTCATAAAGTAATCCTTTCCCGGTCAAAAGCTGACTTTCGCGCCTCTTTCGACCTGTTTCAAAATGTCCATGATGTCTTTTGAGGTGAGGGCGTTGACGTCGGTCTTTCTGACAAGCCCGCCGCTTGTCAGAAGGCCGTTTTCCGAGGGTCGGGCGGTCTTTGCTTCGAGTCCCTTGACGACCTGCTCGCTGACCTTTTTGGCGGTATACTCCATGGCCGAGCCGAGAATTTCGTCCTTGTGGACGACCTCGTAGGCCGTTCTCACAGGAACGCCCGCCCGAATGAGCCGCGTAAAGCCCTTATTGCCGGACAGCTCGTTCTTAAGGTCGAAGGACGGATAGAAGCTTTTCAGCTCCTCGCCTTGCTTTATCCACTCCGACACCTGCGCTCGCGCGCTTTCAAATGGTTTGTCCGTGCTTTCCTGTGTCGCCGCGCGCTCTTTCCCCAGCGCCTCGCCGAGCGCCGCGATGTCGCCCTGCTCAACGCCGTACTTGCCGTACAGCTCCGATAAAATCGGCGTCAAGGCTTCCCGCTCGCTCTCAAGGCGCTTCGTTTCCTTGAAGCGCCGGTCGATGACGCTCTGCATCTTTTTTGTGAATTCGTCCTTGAACTCCTCGCCGATGAGCTTTTGAAAACGCTGCTCGCGGCTCTCCTCCCCGGACATTTCGGTACTGTTTTCCCGCGCGGCGTCCGCACTGAAGTCACCCTGTTCGCCCGTTTTGCCGCTTCCTTGCGCCAACGCGCCCTCACCGTCGCCGAACGCGCTAAGACTCAGCCTGTACCAATGATTTTTCATAAGAACCTTCCTTTTTACTATTTCACCGTCTTTCCGGCGTGCCGTCGCGCTTTTAGGATTAAGCGCCAACCTCTATATAATCGGGATACTCCTCTTCAATCAGAGTGAATCCCGTCATACAGGTATCGATAATGGCCTGCACCCTGTCTTTCGCGAAATCGTACGGCTCAAACTCCAGATAGACGCTGCCGTCCGAGACGCTTTCGGTGCGCATAAAGAGCCAGTCGTCGCTCTGCGCCCATTTCAAGGAATTGATCAACGTGTAAGCCAGCGCCGAGATGGCCGCGCAGACGATGTCGCCGCCGCAGGCGCCAAAGCCCGCGTGCCCTTCAATAGACACGATACGGCTGTCATAAAACTCCTCAACCGAGACCTTTGTCACTTTTAAGCACCTCCGTCGGCATTTGCAGCGCCGCAATTTTCGACAGCACCTGCGCCTTTCCCTCAAAGCTCATCATATCGACGGCGATGAGCGCCTGCTCGCGCATGGTGGGGTTGAACAGTCCGCTGGTATAGAGCTGAAGCGCCAGCTCGTTCTGACTTATTCGTGTAAAGGGACTTGCCTTTTCAGCGCTGACCTTTAAGTCAAAGATCGGCAATCGGTTCCCGAAGCTCACGCCGAACGCGCTGCCCAGATCCTTTTGACGCAGAGCCCTGTTGTCGTAGGCGACATACTGCTCGCTGCCGCCCGGGGCGATAATCCGAAAACAGCGCGGTTCGTCGTAGAACTGGCGGATCAGCTCAATGCAAAGCGTATTGAGCTTCGTGAAAGCGCGGTAGCCGCCTTTGAGCATATCCCTCGTCAGCTTGCCGCCCGCCTCCTGCAGCGCGGCAATGGCGGAGGCGGCAGTCACGCCGCCGGAGGTGGAGCCCTGTGAAAAGTCGCGGTTGCCGCTGGTCTCCTTCAGCTCGTCGATTTTGTTATTGAGCACGGCGACGCACATCTCGGGAATGCCGCCTGTCCGTATCTGCCGCAGGCTGTCCTCGCCGAGGCTGCTCCCCTGCACATGGACAAAACTGCTGTCCCAATCAGCGAACTCCTCTTCGTTGACGCTGCCCGCGGAGCTGATGAAGTACCGCACGGCCGCCGCCATTTT
The DNA here is from genome assembly GCA_964471035.1 of uncultured Eubacteriales bacterium. Classification (GTDB taxonomy): domain Bacteria; phylum Bacillota; class Clostridia; order Oscillospirales; family Acutalibacteraceae; genus DTU089. The sequence continues at coordinate 1,412 of CAYYFY010000223.1, read as the reverse complement.
TACGTTCTTGAGAATGGCGTTCCCGAGCAGGTCGATCTGCTTCTGAGCGTCCTTCATGACGTCGATATACCCGAAGCCGCAGGGCGTTCCCTCTTCAACGAAAAGCGGGTCAAGGACGAACGGATACAGTCCGTGCGCATAAAAACCGGTTTCACGGCAGCGCTCGTCATTTTCAGAAGCGTAAAGTATAACGCCATTACAGAATTTACAGTAGTGGAGAATGTCTCCGCCGTCGCGGCTGACTTTGTAATACCAATCCACAACGACGCTTTTATCGCTTGTATCCACCGCGTCGTCATAAATATACCGCGACACCTCAAACGACGGCGACGTCAGCTTTTCGTCGAGCTCCGGATACAGATCGCGCAGAGCCTCGTTATCGAACAGCTCGGTATGGAACACATGGCGGCTGCTCTGCAGCTCCTTGATGCCCGGTTCCCAAAAGAGGTTGAGTATATCGATCTGCCGTATCTCAATGTCTCCGACGCCGTTCTTTCTGGGATTCCAGAAGATTCCATAGCAGGCAGTGCCGGCCTTGAGCTTCTGCCACCACGCGTCCGAATACGTCTTTTCAAAATCGTTCCTCTCAAAGACTACGGGCAGAATCTGACTGAGCAGCGCGGCGCTCTCTTTATCGCTGACCTCGCGCGGCAAGCACGATACCGCAGGGTAATTGTCCATGGCGTCGGCGTGCTTATTCGCGATCGAATTGAACAGCCACGCGGAGACCGGCTCGCCGCCGTCGGAGGCGTTTTTCCGCAGCTGCTCCCAGTGGCGGAGCTTGAACCACTGCTCGTTGTCGATGATCCGACTCTCGAGGTTTACTTTGCCGCCCTTGTATTTGGTTAAAATCCTCAAGGCGTTGTCGATTTCTTTTTTCCCGACGGGCGGTAACGCTTCCGGTTTGGGTTTTTTCAAAATATCACTTCCAGTATGAATATTTTCGGTACTTTTCTTTGTTTATAAGATTGAGCGGGTCGTCACCGAACAGGACAGGCACGCCTGTTTTCTTCGGACTCACCGGCCGCGCCATGCACATATACCGCACCTCGTCGGCTATATGGTCCTCTCCCTGTGTATCCAGATCCTCCGGACGCGAGGCGCTGTACCGCTGCGCGGGAACGGTGCGGATGAAGGCGCGGCAATGCTTGAATATGTACATTTCGGGTATGCCGCCGTCGTCAAACTGCAAACGGTAATGCATCTGCATCCAGCCGGGCAGCCGCGTGTTGTCGGCCTTTGTGAAATAGACGCCCGCCCTGTCGGCCGCTTCAATGATCGCCTCGCCGCGCGACGCGTCCCAGATCGACGGATCGGCGACGCCGAAAATCTGTTTGCCCTTGAGCCAGCGATGCTCGCGCTCAATGGACGCGATTTCCTTGAAAATTTTTTCCGGCGTCCACTTGACGCCC
>CAYYFY010000222.1:0-4286 GCA_964471035.1 uncultured Eubacteriales bacterium | reverse complement strand
TGTCCTTGTCAAGGTACAGCTCCCAGTCGGGGTGGGTTTTGAGCATTGTCGCCGGAACGAGCGGCGTGACGTCGTTCGTAAACGTCTTTTTAATTGCGGACGCTTTGACTGCGTAGGGGACGACGGAAATGATTTTATTGCACTGCATGATACGCCAGACGGTCATTGAAATTGCCTGCTTCGGCACGTCGTCAATCGTAGGGAACCAGCCCTCGCCGACCTGCTGTTTTTTACAGTCGCCGTCAAGCTCAACGGTGATATAGCTCTCCTTCGTTTCAAAATCTGCCGGCGGGTCGTTGAAGGCAATGTGACCGTTCTCACCGATGCCGATGATGCCGAGGTCTACCGGCTGTTTAGTCAGCATCTCCGTCAGCGCGGGGATGTCCTTGGGATCGCCGCTGACGAAGGTCGCGTTTTTCAGCGGTATTTTTGAAACAAAGCGTTCTTTTAAGTATTTGCGAAAGCTCGCGATATGCGTTTCGGGCAGTCCGACGTATTCGTCTAAATGAAACATCTCAACCTTTGTCCAATCGACGTTTTCTTTGATCAGCTCCTCGAACATCGGCAGCTGCGATGCGCCGGTGGAGACGACGAGGCGCGCGCAGCCGTTATCGGCAATTGTTTCGCGCAAGTACGCGGCGGCGCTCTCCGCGGCGGCTTTGCCGAGGGCGGCGGGGGTTTCGCTCACAACAATTTTCATATTCATTCCTCGCTATTTCTTTTTTGTAATCCAGAACTCGCAGATATGCACGCCGACGTGTTCCTCATAGATTTCGAGCTCCAGCGTCCCGTTCTCAAAAACCTCTTTGGGTAAAACATACGAGGCGGTCTCAAAGCCTGTGCAGAGCATTTCGCGGTCAAACTGCTCATCCTTTTCGCCGCCGTACTGCCGCCCGTCATAGATGACGTGACCGTTACAGATCACGCGGTGGTGTTTTACGACCGGTATGATATTGCCTGTGCTGAAAGTAGCCTTGAGCACATAGTCGGTATCCGCTTTGAACGCGCCGAGTTTGGCGGTCAGCTGATAATCGTCATAGAGCTTGAGCATGCTCGTCGGCATCTGACCGTTGTTGATCTTGATACGGTCGCCTTGGAAATTGATATAGAACTCGCCCTTGGGACGGGTGTTCAGCTTTTCAAAGCCGTGCAGCGCCATGGAAAAATAGAATTCGTCGCCCTCGACGGCGTTCCTGCTGAGAAGCCGCTGTATAAACCCTTCCTGCTCTTTGGCGGGGAGCGTTTTCATATAGGCGAGGCGGTTAAGCAGCCACGCCTTGTCGGTGATCGGCTGGTCGATGGTGTCGAGCACCGCGCCGCGCTCCGGATTCTGCGCGTGATAGTGCTCGACGTCGAGCTGGATACCGATTTGATCGAAAAGAATGCCGCCGAGCGTGTCGAGCCTTTCGCGGAGTTTTCTGTATTCGCGAGAGAACGGCGTTTCGAGAACGGCAATCGCTTTATCAACGCGTCCGGTGCTCAAATGGGCGCGCGCGCGTTCGACCAGATCCAGCTCGAACAGGCGGCGGCGTCTGACTATAGCGTCGCAGACCGCCCTGAACAGGCAGAGGTTAAAGCGCCAGTTGTCGTTCATTGACGGGTATTCATCGGACAGCGAGGTGAATATATTTAATGTGTATTCAATCATCGGGTTTTCCGCCGGATCGCCCTGCCAGTTCTGTTCAAGGCACAGAATGCCGTCGGCGATTTTCTCAGCGGGCGCGTCCCAGAAGAAAAAGCGCGCGTAGTCGAGCAGTGTGGTGCGCAGGTCGGTCTCCCCGAAAAAGTCCATGTCGCTCCAGACCATTTTGTTGACGTCGTCGCTGACGCCCTCCGAATAGCTGACGCTGCCCGTCACATAGCCCCTTGTCTGCCGGTGGAGGGTGCGGTATTCGGTCGGACGGGGGTTGACGCTCTCGCGCCCGAGACACGACGCCAGCGCGAAATGCCAGTCGTCGAGCAGGTAGTGAACGGGATATTCGCAGCGCACGTTGTGCGTGATGTCGGGGTAAAAACGCATCGGGTATTTTTGTGGTATCCTTTTACGCAGCTCGTGAATCGGGAAAGCGTGATTCGGTCCCATGATGAAACCGTCGATCTCTTCGGGTAATTTTTCAAGCTCCTCGGCGAACGCATAGCCCCAGTCGGGGTACTCGTGCGGCTTCTGCGCGGACGGGTACATCTTGGCGTTCGGATGTGTCTCCTTGAGAATTTTGGAGATTTTCCGGCAACGGACAAGAAAGTCGTCGGCGTACAGCTCGCCGGGGTCGCCGCCGGGCGGAAAGACGACGTCGAGCCGCGGGATACGCTCAAAGAGCTTACGGCGCCGTTCGAGCGCCTCCTCCTCGGTCTCGTTGCCGTTGTTCGGGAACCACAGGGAGATGTCCATATCGACCTTGTCGGCAAGTGCCGACGCCTCAATGAGCAGCTCTTCCTCGTCGAAGCGCATCAGCGCGTTGGGATCGGGATGACCCTTCTCATAGGGGATGTGCTCGCAGATGTTGCAGCCGAACGCCATCATGTCGAGGTAGTAGCGGAAATACTGCGCGGTATCCCACGCGTCGTAGGTGTTCGGCGTGCCGCGGTAGCCTAATTGGTGACCGCGGATCTGTTTATCGGGGATAAACTTTCCGCCGATATTTTTAAGCAGTGTGACGTTCTTTCCGGCGTACAGGCTCTTGCGTAAAAACAGCGAATAGCCATAAATGAAGCCGCGTATGCCGTGCGCGTATACGGTGACGGCGTTTTCGGCCTGAACGATCTCGTAACAGTCATTGTCGGGCAGGCGCTCGGCGCCGCAGGTCACAAAGGCTACCGACGGGTGCGGAAAGGCTTTTCCCGTGTTCGGACGGCGTCCGGTGCGTTTTTCCAGCTCGTCCGAAAACAGCTCGGCGGCATAGAGCTCGGCGGGCTGTGACGCGATGATATTTAGTCCCGTAAAATCATAGGTCATTTTATTTTCACCTCCGGACCATTCTAGCATAAGCGTTTCGCCTTGGCAATAGATTGGCAAAAAAGCTTGTATTTTATTACAGTTTTTGTTAAACTAATAAAAATAGCCGGCTGCAAGCCTCTTTAAATCTAACATCTAATATCTAACATCTAATATCTTCTAATTTAGCAACCGCAATTTTATAAATAGATTGGAGCAATATTATGAGCTTCCTTGGTACCGCGACCACTGCCATTGCCGGTCGAATGTCCAAAAACGCGCGTAAACGTTTCGAGAAAAATCCCCCGAAAGAGCTGACAAAAGGTGCATTTGACTATATTGCCGAGGCTAAAGCGGATTATTTCACCGTCGGTTTCGGCAAGACCGTCATCATGCCGCCCGATATTCACGCGCGCCCGTTTTACGTCGCGGGCTATCGCGGCAACAATCCGGCAATCGGCGTTTTAGACGACCAGATGGCGCACGCGGTCTGGATTGACGACAATTCGGGGCGCGGCGGCGTCGTGTTCGTGTCTACGGACACCATCGGTCTGTTCAAATACGATATCGACATCATTCAGGAATCCCTCAAGGATTTCAAGAAAAAGACCGGCTGTCGGGCTGTCAACGTTTTCAGCACCCACGACCACGCCGCCCTCGACACGATGGGGCTTTGGGGGCCGACCCTCGGCAAGAAAATTCCGAAGAAGACGGGGCGCGATCCGGAGTTTTGTGAAATCGTCCGGCAGGGCGTCAAAAAGGCTGTCGAGCTAGCCTACGAGGACCGGCGCGACGGCGACATTTACTGGGGTAACAAGGATGTTCCCGACACCTGGCAGCGCGACTCGCGCCTGCCCGAGGTCAAAAGCACGCTGATAACGCGCCTGCGCTTTGTGCCAAAGGGGGGCGGTAGAGAGGTGTATATCCTAAACTTCGCCTCGCATTCCGAGTCGTTACAGGGCAAGAATTCAAAGGTCAGCGCCGATTTCCCGTGCTACCTGCGCCGTGAGATTTTCGACAAGACCGGCGCACAGGTCGCCTATTTTGTCGGCGCCATCGGCGGGCTTCTCAGTATGCACCCGATGGACGAGGACAACGAGAAGTCCACGATGATTACCGGTCAAAAGCTCGCCGAAGTCGCGCTCGCTATCGATAACGAGAAAAAGCTCGAGCCGAAAATCAATTTCATCCGTCAGGAATTCTATGTCGAGGCGGAGAACTATGTCCTCATCGCCGCGGCAAAGACACACATCATTCCCGCCGTGCCCTACGACATCGGACGCGGAAAAATAAATTTAGGTCTGCTGACCGAGATGAGCTATTACGAAATCGGCGACTGCCATATATGTCTGCT
>CAYYFY010000221.1:0-4289 GCA_964471035.1 uncultured Eubacteriales bacterium | reverse complement strand
CCATAGGAGCCTATTTTTATCCATGGCTTAAATTTGCTTCCCGTGCCGATGGGCTTTACGTCAATAATCGTGCCCATAATGGGGTCGTTGATGGCGTCCCATATTTTCAGCGCCAATATGATAAAGCCGAATTGCGCCGGCGTCAGACCCATATACTGCGTGTAATAGATCAGAAGAAAGCTGGTTATCAGTGAAAAGCTTAAGTTGCAGCCGAAGTCTCCCATGGCGTAACCGACCTTATCACGCCAGCCGAATTTTCTCAGTATTGCGTCCATTAACATCCCTCTTTACGTTTAATGTCTGTATCATATCAAATCGCCGCGATAAAAGCAATAAAAAACTGTTTGTTTGGTTGACAGAAGCGCATTCGGAAGAGTACAATTAACGAAAAGGCGGGTGACACAATGAAGCTTTGCCAGATCGTCGGCGCGGGCGACTTTGACCCCGCCGTATTTACGCGGTATGACGGCGCGCTGCTGATTGCCGCGGACAGAGGGTATCTGAATCTTACTGAAAACGGTTATACGCCGGAGCTGCTCGTCGGCGACTTTGATTCGCTCGGCTTCGTACCGGCGTTTTCGCCTATTATCCGGCACCCTGCCGAGAAGGACGATACCGACATGGAATTGGCTGTACAGTGCGGTCTCGACCGCGGCTGCGACACGTTCATTCTGTACGGTGCTCTGGGCGGCAGGCTCGACCATACCCTTGCCAATTTACAGCTTTTAAGCCGTCTGTCAAAAGCGGGCTGCCGCGCTTTTATCGCCGGTAGCGGAACTGCCGCGGCATCTGTAACCGACGGCACGCTGTGCTTCAATGAAAACGCCGCGGGGACAATCTCCGTTTTCGCGCTGGGCGAGCGCGCAGAGGGCGTCACACTGAAGGGATTGAAATATCCGCTGACCGACGCGGTTCTCACCTGTGACGACCCCTTGGGCGTCAGCAACGAGTTTACGGGGCTCCCCTCTTCTGTGACCGTAAAAAGCGGTACGCTGACCGTTCTGTGGAGCGGAACGCTTGACAACACGCCGATTCTGTGATACCCTTTTTTCGACATCTTACTTAAGGATTGATATTTTTGCTTGACATCAAAGGCGCTATTTTTGATCTTGACGGAACACTGATCGACTCTATGTTTATCTGGCGCGATATGGCGTCAAATTACCTGAAAACCTTAAACATCGTGCCCGAAGCCGATATGTTCGACAAGGTGCGCACGTTGAACCTCGAAGACACAGCGGACTATTTCCGTGAGAAGTACGGCATTAAAAAGACCAACGAGGAAATGATCCTCGAGATCGACGACATGGTCGAGGACCTCTATTTCCATACCGTCGAGAAAAAGGAGCACGTTATCGCTTTTCTTGACTTGCTCGCGTCAAAGGGCGTTAAAATGTGTATCGCCACGGCGACAGACCGCCACCTTGTCGAGCCCGCCATGAAGCGCACCGGACTTGACAAATACATACCAAAGGTTTTTACAAGCTCGGAGACAGGCACGAGTAAAAACTCTCCGGAAATCTTTAGGAACGCGCTCGCCTATCTCGGCACGCCGCTTGAAAGCACGTATGTTTTCGAGGATTCCCTCTTTGCCATTCGCACGGCGAAGGCCGCCGGTTTCCCCATAATCGGCGTCTACGACCGTTTTTCCGAATACCAGATGAATGAAATCAAAGCAATGTCCGATGTGTTTATGTATTCCTTTGACGAGCTGTTCCACAAAATTTGACAGGGGGATTTTTGTATGAATCAAATCAACGTCGGTCTGGTCGGCTACAAATTCATGGGCAAGGCGCACAGCAACGCCTTTAACCGTCTGGGGATGTTTTTCGACGGCAGCGCGAAAATCAATAGGCGCGCCATCTGCGGGCGGGACGAGGAATGGGTAAAACAGTCTGCCGAAAAATTCGGCTGGGACGGCTATGAAACCTCGTGGCAAACACTGGTTTCCCGTGAGGACATTGACGTTATAGACATTACGGCGCCCTCGAACGCGCATAAGGAGATTGCCGTCGCCGCCGCAGAAAACGGCAAGCACGTTTTCTGCGAAAAACCGCTGGCGCTGAATCTCAAGGACGCGCGGGAAATGCTCGACTGCGTTAAAAAGAACGGCGTCAAGCATCAAATAGGCTTCAATTACCGCTTCGCCCCCGCAATTCAGCTCGCGAAAAATATGATTACGGAAGGTAAGCTCGGCACTATCCGTCACGTCAGGGCCTCCTATTTACAGGATTTCATCATCGACCCCGCGTTTCCGCTGATCTGGCGTTTGCAGAAGGAAATCTGCGGCTCCGGTTCGCTCGGCGACCTCGGCGCGCATTTTATCGACCTCGCCCGTTTCCTTGTCGGCGATTTCAAAAGCGTTATGGGGATACAGAAAACCTTTATCAAAAGCCGTCCCATCGTCGAAAGCATGATCGGGTTATCCGCGAGCGCACAGGAAGGCGCGCGACAGGGCTCTGTTGACGTAGACGACGGCTCGGTGTTTATCGCCGAGTTCGAGAACGGCGCTCTGGGCGTCTTTGAGGCTACGCGCTTCGCGCAGGGTCATAAAAACGATTTGTCCATTGAAATCAACGGCGATAAGGGCAGTATCAAATTCGTTTTTGAACGAATGAACGAGTTGCAATATTACAGCGCTGACGATGAGGCGGGCTTACAGGGCTTTAGACTGATTCAGGCAAGCGAGGGCATCCACCCCTACATGAAAGCGTGGTGGCCGACCGGTCACGTCATCGGCTATGAGCACACCTTTGTCCATGAGATGTACGAATTCTTTGAGGCTGTTGCCAACGACACGCCTACCTCCCCCGACTTCACCGACGGCGTCAAGTGTTCGCAGATCCTCGAAGCCGTCGAGCTGTCGGCGCAGCGGCGCGCGGCGGTCGATATAAGCAGCCTGTAACGCGAAACTACGTATAGAACCAAACCGGTCGCATGAAAACTGCGGCCGGTTTTTTTATTGCATTGAACGTTTTTATTCTATGTCAGCGCTGGCTAACAGATTATCCTTACCCATCCCGACGCACCAGAGCTGGCTGTCGTACCAGTAACAAAAATCGAGGAATTCCGCTTTTAACGTTTTATCTTTCATGATATTAACCAGTACTTCGTGCGGGATTGAACGCGACAGCGCTCCCGGTCCGGCAAGCCTGATGTTCTTGGCGTTGAACTTTTGCATGACGGCGACCAGCTCATCTGGCATGAACGCATAGGATATCGGCCACGGTGCTTCCCCTTTTTCATAAGCCAGCGCCGTTTTTTCCGGCGGCTCCATAAGCCCGATATCAAAAAACGTCCGCACCGCCGTCATGTCGGGACGGTACCGGGTAAGTTGGCGTGATGCGTGTTTCAGCGTCCAGCGGGCAAACGGATCATCCGTTTTTTTGTCAAGAATATATTTCAGCTTCTGCGCGGGATCAAACAAATACGTCCACGCCAACCGGCTGTAAACACTGATGACAAGCCGCTTTGAAGCGATTCTTATAAGATTTCCTATCACTTCTTCATGCTCCGGATAGGCGTAGGATATGGGCGCGTCAAAGGAAAGCACCATATCGAATTGCCCGTCTTTGAATTGTTCAAGACTCTCAAGAGAACCGCGGACAAAGGTTATATTGTCTGAAACGCCCTCCTTTTCAGCTGTTTCCTTTGCTTTGTCGATCATCACCTGAGAAATATCGAAATGCGTTACCCGCAAGCCGCGTTTGGCCAGCAGTATAGAGAACCGCCCGCAGCCCGCTCCTCCGTCGAACACGGTTTTAACGCCCTGAAGCTTTGACAGGATTTCCTTTTCAATATGCGCCTTCTGAATAATATCGTCGATATAAGTGTTTTCTCTGGCGGCCTCCTCGCCGGCCTTCTGCGGTAAATTCCAGAACCTGCTTGATATATCGGTCGATTTGGTCATTTATATTCCTCCGTATTTGATTTTTTCTATAAAAATCCCCTCCGGCGTTATTGCCGGAGAGGATAATAAAGTCAGACCAAGCTATATACACAGCGTAAAAAGCCGCGCTGTACAGCCGGGAATGATTTTACAATCCGATCCTAAGCAACAAAACCAATACCCATAGAAGCCTATGAGTCCGCTTGATCGCCCAAATATGAAATCGGATTATAAAACCACGGGTACACCCCTTTCAAATATATATAAAATACTATAGCATTTTATATAAAACCGGTCAAGAAAAAATTGAAAATCAAAGGTATTCTTTCAACCGGCTTCGTTCGTATAGTACTGCGCCTGCGCGTTCCACAATTCGTGATATTTTCCCTTCTCATCCTTT
>CAYYFY010000220.1:0-4291 GCA_964471035.1 uncultured Eubacteriales bacterium | reverse complement strand
GCTTTCAATTCATCATACAGGGCTTTGGTTTTAATAAAGGCGTCCGTATAGAGGGCAAAAAGCTCCGGATTTTTTTCAATCGACGGGGGAACGAGAAACGCGCTCCTGTCGGTCTTTGTCAAAGCGGGGACGCCGATGGACTGTATGCGGTGGCGGACAATGTGCGTCAGGCATGAGAGCGAGACGCCGTTTAAGCGAAACGTAAAGTTGACCGCCTCCAGCGCGCGCGGACGGCGCGTGGCGAGGATTTTTTTAATGATTTTTGACCGCTCGGCGGGATCGGCGGCAATGGCGCAAACGGTTTCTTGAGAGAGGCTTGTAAACTCGATGAGCGCGGCGCGCGCGGCGCATTCGGCGGGGTTTGCCGTATAGGTCAGAAGCTCCGTCAGCGGCGGGGGCGCGGTTTTTGTTTTTATCGGTTCGGTATACTTAAAATACGGCGTTTCCGACGCGGCGGGGCGACGCGTTTCAAAGTCGGTAAAGATACCCGGCGTCTTTGTTCTTGCCTGTTCGAGCAGCGACTGTCCGAGCTCAAGAATTTCCGGAAAGCTGCTGCCTCTGCCGTAGAGCATCGCGTAGAGCATATGGATGAGCTCGCGGGCGTTGAGCGTACAGTAAAAGTTGCTGTAGAGCGAATAGGGGAGCAGAAAGCGCGCGTCCTCTTTTTCGACCCCGCTTTCGATGAAGTGTGCGTAGGCGCCGTAAAGGTACTCCATGTGCTCGCGGTAGCGGTTTGTGAGCGCCACGGAGTTGAATTTCGGCGTGTAGTAGCCGAGACTCTTGAAATCAACGTATCGGCGGGATTTGACCGTGAACGAGGCGAGGCGGAATTCAATGACGAACTGCTCGACGAATACCGATACATTCTGGAAAGCGATGTTGTAGACGGTGTGCTCGACGGTCGAGTTGTGTCCCGACCGCGTCACCTTGGCGATCAGTTTCTCGTTTTTTTCCGCGTCGCGCGACGCCTCCAGAATTTCAAGGGCTGTCCCGCTCTGTGTCGAGATGCGTCCGGCGGCGGCGGGAATCTGCTCGCCGGTGTCAGAAAGCCCGATGATGACGACCTTTGAATTTTGATTATAGGTTTGTAACATTCCGTATAACTATCCTTTCAAATCGTTGACAAAATTTTACCACAGGAGTCATCGTATTGCAAGAAAAAAATACATCGCTTTTTTCCGCTTTATAGTTGAAAACAGAACGGGATTATGATACACTATACTAAATATGGGGAAGTATGTGTATGCGGAAAGGATGATGCGTGGTGTTGAAGAACGAATATAAGGATTGGGTGTTTTATCAGATTTGGCCCCGCAGCTTCTGCGATTCAAACGGGGACGGTATCGGCGACATCGGCGGCATTATCTCAAAGCTCGATTACATAAAGGATTTGGGCGCGAACGCCCTCTGGCTGTCGCCGCTCTACGTGTCGCCGAACAACGACTATGGCTACGATATTGCCGATTATATGAACATTTCGCCCGACTATGGCACGCTGGACGATTTCAAGAAGCTGCTTGCCGAAGCGCACGCGCGCGGCATTAAAATCGTCATGGATCTGGTGATCAACCACACCTCCGATCAGCACAAGTGGTTTCTTGAGAGCAAAAAGTCAAAGGACAACCCCTATCACGACTACTATTTCTGGCGCGACGGCAAGGACGGCGGCAAGAAGCCCCCGAACAACTGGAAAAGCACGTTTGCCGGTCCGGGCTGGAGCTACGATGAAAACCTTAATCAATACTATCTCCACCTGTTCGCCGACGAGCAGCCCGACCTCAATATGGACAATCCCGCGGTGCGCGAGGAAGTTAAAAAAATCTTGCGTTTTTGGCTCGATATGGGCGTGGACGGCTTCCGCGAGGACGTCATCACCTTCATCTCCAAAAAAGAGGGGCTCCCGAACGGCTTTCCGCTCCCCGTCGCCTGCGGCATGGAGCATTATAAATGCGGTCCCCATCTGTTCGAGTACCTGACCGAATTTAAAACCGACGTTCTCGATCATTACGAATGCTTCACCGTCGGCGAGGCGCCGATGATGACGCCGGAGCTTGCCCTCAAATTCGTCGCCGAGGATCAGAATCAGGTGCTAAATATGATGTTCCACTTCCAGCACATGGAAGCGGACTGCCTCTTTACCGCCTTCCTGCATCGTCCGTTCAGGCTTAAAAAGTACAAATCCGCCATGTCCTCGTGGCAGGAAAAGCTTTTCGGCAAGGGCTGGAACGCGCTGTACCTCGAAAACCACGACCAGCCGCGCGTCATCAGCCGCTACGGCGACGACAAGCGGTACCGCGTCGAGAGCGGCAAGATGCTGGCGACCTCGTACCTGTGCCTGGGCGGCACGCCGTTCATCTATCAGGGGCAGGAAATAGGCATGACGAATATCCGTCTGCCAAAAATCGAGCAGTACGAAGATGTATCCACCAAGAACGTCTACAAAATGGCGCGCGGGTTCCATTTGAGCGACGAACGGGTCATGAAGCTCGCCATGCACGCCTCGCGCGACAACGCGCGCACGCCCGTCCAGTGGGACGACACGAAGAACGCGGGCTTCACTTCCGCCGACAAGGCGTGGTTCTGGATCAATCCGAACTATAAGGACGTAAACGTCAAAAACGATCTTGAGAATCCCGACAGCATCTTAAACTACTATAAACGGCTTATAGCGCTGCGTAAGGAAAATCCGGTTCTCGTCTACGGCAAATTCAAGGAATATTGCAAAGACAGCGAGGAGCTGTACGTCTACGAGCGTATTCTCGATGGTAAAAAAGCGCTCGTCGTCTGTTCGTTCACCGACAAACCTGTCGCGTTCACAGCCCCCGAGGGATATGACCTCTACAAAGGAGAGCTTCTGCTCTCCAACTATAAGTACCCCGCCGCCAGCAACAACACCTTTAAGACGAAGCCGTATGAGGCAAGAGTGTATCTGTTCGACTGACCGTCATGTTACCCGTTTGAAAGAGGTGATTATCGTGTTGTCCTTCCGAAAGCTTATAAGCATCATCATGGCCGTCCTGTTCTGCGCCTTACCGGCGCAATTGACCGTTGTCGCTTCAAAAACGTCCGAACCTGTCGTTTTTTTAGAAAACATTGCCGGTAATGCCAAATACATCAACACAAACGCGACCGCGACCGCGACCGTAGGCACCGGGTCCTATCGGCCTTTCAGTTATTATGGAACGGGCGCGTACAATTACTACGACCAAATCGGCAACCGACCGAGATCAATCTATAACGCCTTGAAACGAATGCCCATGGGTCAAACGACGATTTCGGTCAATGTCGGTACCATAACCACCGCTCCCTCTATAAAAACAAATATCGCAACAATTGTCGAGATGGGTGTGTGTACGCTGTTCAAGGATTATCCGGAGATTTTTTGGCTTTCCGGTTCGTATTCCTACAGCGCTTCGGGTTACCCCGGAAGCAGTTACTATACCGATGTTGAAATCACAATGACCTTCGAATTAGACGCCGACTATCCGACGCCCACGGCGACAAAGCAACAGCTTGCCAATGCCGTCGCGGCGGTTGATATTCCCTATGGAACGCGGTATGACATACTTCTCGCGCTCAACAATTTCCTGTGCGGTCAGGCGTCGTATGCCGAGACAAGTATGGCACACGAGGCGACCGGCGCGCTGCTTGAGCCGTACACAGCGGTCTGTGAGGGATACGCCGAAGCGTTTAAACTGCTTTGCGATAAATATAAAATCCCCTGCGCGCTTATTGTCGGTACCGGCGTGGTATCCGAAAGCTTATCGGGTGCGCATATGTGGAACTATGTAAAGCTTGAAGATGGGATATGGTACGCTGTTGACGTAACATGGGACGATCAGCCTTTACCCTATCACAATAATTATTTTTTACATGGCGGCGATACGCTTCCATCGTCAGATTTTTATCAAATTCCGTTCATTTCCTCGCACGTCCCGTCACCGTATTTCTCATATGAGGAGTATCATATGTTCACCTATCCGACGCTTTCGGCGTCCGCCTTTGCCTTTCCGTTGGGTTTTTATCTTCCTTCTGACGCCACAATCGACGACGCGCTCAACGAGCTGACTGCCGGCGGCGTGTTTACGATCCGCTACGGCGGTACCGCAAAGACGCTGACGCCAACATCCTACGGTACGGGTACCGGATCGACCTTCACCGCGCCGACGGGAACAAGCGGCGCCGTTGAAACATGGAAGCTGATTGTTCGCGGCGACTGCACAGGCAACGGGAGCGTAACCGCCGCCGACAGGACGGCGGCAATGAGCGCCGCGGTCGGTAAAGAGGGTAT
>CAYYFY010000219.1:0-4292 GCA_964471035.1 uncultured Eubacteriales bacterium | reverse complement strand
CTGGTCGAGATACAGCGTATTGAGATACGCCTCAAGAATCTCGTTTTTCGTGTAGTTTTTTTCCAAATTGAGCGCTGAAACGATTTCCTTATATTTGCGGCTGAACGTCCGCCCGTTCTCGCCTGTCAGGTTCTTGATCAGCTGCTGCGTAATCGTCGAACCGCCTTGTTTAAAACGATATATAGAGACGACGGCGACCGTCCTGATCCAATCGACGCCGTGGTGATCCCAAAACCGTTTGTCTTCCAAAGCGACATACGCGTCAATCAAGTCCTGCGGCATCTTGTCAATATCGACCCACACGCGGTTTTCCGTACCGTGCATCCGAAACAACTCGACGAGCTGACCTCCGTCGTAACCGTAAACAAAGCTCGTTCTGTCCTGATTGGCGATGTAATCCTCTAAATCGAGAACCTTACCGCCGTTGACGGTGCTGACCATATTGGTCAGCATATACACGCCGACAACCGTGCCGGAAATGACGCCGACCGCAATAAAAATGAGCGACGCGAGCACAAACCGGCGGTAAGCCGGACTGTTCCTGCGCTTTATCTGTTTTTCAGAAAGCTTTTTATTCTTCTTTGTTTTCTTTTTTTTATATTGGATAGTTTGCGAGGGGATCAGTCTTTTTGCCAAAGAAAAGCACCTCCGATACCGATCAAGTATATCATAACCGATTAAAAAAGTTTAGTATTTATAAAATTTGTAATTTTTTTGTTATATTTCTGCCACAATAGCCAAAAATAATACAAAATTGATTAAGGAATGAATGGATTATGAGAATAAAAATCATTGCCGCGCTGGCAGCGGCGGTATGCGCGCTGACCGTCGCGGGACAGATGCTTTACGGAAATCTGAATAAAAAAGCAAACGCCATACCGACCAACACCTCGACGGCGATTGCGACTTTAGGTGCCGAGTACGTGCTGAAAATGTATGACGGTAATCTCGCCGTATTCATCAACGGCGCAAGCGAACCTGCCGAGGTGTTCAGCGTACCGGTGAGTTTGCTCCCCGAAGCCGACCGTATTCTGCTTGAAAAGGGCATCGCCGCCTCTTCGAGAGCAGAGCTTCAGCGTCTTATCGAGGACTACACCGGCTGATTGTCCTCGCAGACGGCGCCGGCGACCAAAAGGTCAAACGGCGTCGTGATTTTCAGGTTGCGCTCGTCGCCCCTAAAAAGCGCCACCTTGAATCCGTGCGCG
Organism: uncultured Eubacteriales bacterium; assembly: GCA_964471035.1. GTDB lineage: Bacteria > Bacillota > Clostridia > Oscillospirales > Acutalibacteraceae > DTU089. The sequence continues at coordinate 3,087 of CAYYFY010000219.1, read as the reverse complement.
GCGGCAAGACCGGCGACGTCGGTATGGCGGGCGAGCTCTTCCGGGTACGACGAGGAAAAAACCTTCCAGAGCACCGAAAAGCGAAAGCTTTGCGGCGTCTGAACCCTGTAGAGCGCGCTTCTTTCGGGAACGCCGCTTAAGAATACGCCGTCACGGCTTTCGAGTATCGTATCCACGCAGGGAATCACGGTACTGACCGCGCCATACCGGCGCGCAAGCTCAATATTTCCGGCGATGATCCTGTCGTCGATAAACGGGCGCACCGCGTCATGCGTCAATACGACGTCGTCGTCGGAAACCGGCAGATTGTCATGAATATACTTACAGCCGTTATAGACCGAATCGTTGCGCGAAACGCCGCCCGCGACAAAGTGAAACCGCTCCGGCGCGTGAAACGCCCCGTTCACAATGTCGCGGGTCTGTTCAAGATGTGCTTTGGGCACGCAGATGACATAGCAATCAATCAAGCCGCTGTTGATAAACGCGTCAATCGTGCGCACGAGGATGGACCGTTCCCCGACATTCAGAAACTGTTTCGGGATAGCCTCCCCCATACGTGTGCCCGTGCCGCCCGCTAAGATTTCAGAAACCGTCACGGTTACCACGCCCTTCGTACTGATCGAATCCTTCTGTACTCTCTTTTTTAAACATAATCTTCACCGTCATCAGGATCAGTTTAATGTCCATCAAAACGGAGTAATTCTGTATATACATCAAATCAAGCTTCAGCTTGTCATAGGCGGTCGTATTGTATTTTCCGAAAACCTGCGCATAGCCGGTCAACCCTGTTTTCACCTTATGGCGGTACATGAATTCCGGCATCTTTTCCGAATATTTCACAACGTGCTCCACGCGTTCCGACCGTGGTCCGACCACGGACATTTCTCCCAACAGAATGTTGAATATCTGCGGAAGCTCATCGATCCGCCACGGGCGGATGAGACGACCAATGGGCGTGACACGCTCGTCGCCGGTCACGGCGGGCTTGGATTTACCGTCGGGCTCGGCGTCTATGATCATGCTGCGGAACTTGATGATGTCAAACTCCCTGCCGTCTATCGTAACGCGCCGCTGTTTATAAAAGACGGGACCGCGGTCATACAGCTTGATTGCCGCGCTGACAGTCAGCAGAATCGGCGAGAATACTATAATCATAACAAGCGATACCGCGATATCCATAATCCGTTTGATAATTTTTTGCTCCAGGCTCAGCCCGACGCTCTCGCAGCAGAGCAGCGGACAGTCGAAATAGGTGATGTCGGTGGACCCGCGAATCAGAATATCCGATATTTTCGGGACAATATATGTTTTCTTACGGTTTTCATAACAATATTTCAGCAAATCGTTGCGCGTCTGCGCCGGCACGTCGCAGATGATAACCGACGCGTACCGCTTGAGCTTTTCGGCGACCTCATCCAGTCCGTCAGCAATGTTGACGGATTCGCAGATGGTGTATTTTTCAACCATTTTGCTCATCTTGAATACGAGCTCAGTAGCCAAATGGCTGCCGTAGACAATAATCATCTTCTGCGGCGGGTTAAGCTTTTTCATCAGCTCTGACGCCATCAGCGCCCAGACGACAATAACCGCCGACTGTGCCGCGCTCAAAAGAAACAGCGGGAGGATTCTGGCGAGCTTGGCACCGATTAAGCTGATCTCCACAAAGGCAATCGCATTGACGAACGCCACCGTGATGACGCCCGAAAAGACGTTTTCACCCATCCGCCGCTCGTCAATCTTATGGAGACTTACGGCAAGCGAAAAAAATAGCAGCACAGCTAAGTAGGCGGCGATCGTAAAAATACTGCCCTTGCCGCGGAACGGATGCTTGAAAAAGATATTATATTGGTTCTGCCAGACATACCAATAGGCAGCCGTCAGAAAACAGTCCAAAATAAAAATGGACAGGAATCTGGCGCTCTTTTTAAATTGTTCAAAACCCTTCATGAATCATCACTCAATATTATTATGATTATCCTCTCTCTGGAGGCGGAAGTTTTGTCCGGTCGGCGAAGCCGATTCGCATCTTTACCTATGATACGAAAGGACGAAACTTCAAACGAATTTTATTTTGTTTTGAAACGATTTATCTTTCAACCTCAGGACTTGCACATTCCGAAGCAGTGTTAAATATACTATACAGAGCCGCGGTGCTTGCCTGCGGCAATCCTCCGCTTTTGCGAAAGGAATGGTTATCGTATGCTGTCGCTTTTAATCAGCGAGCTCGCGGACCTATTATTTCTGGTACTGCACACCTCGGGCTCCGAGCAATTCCCGCCCCCCCTCTGTGCGAACGAGGAAAAGGAGTGTATTGAGAAAATGAGAAACGGGGACAAGGATGCGCGTCAGAAGCTTATTGAGCACAATCTGCGGCTGGTCGCCCACATCATCAAAAAATACTGCCAGAACTGCAACGAGCAGGAGGATTTAATTTCCATCGGCACCATCGGACTGATTAAAGGCGTCGGCAGCTTTAATCCCGACAAGGGCACAAAGCTTGCCACCTACGCGGCGCGCTGTATTGAAAACGAGGTTCTGATGCACTTTCGCAATCAGAAAAAAAGCGTGCTGGATATTTCCATCAGCGAACCCATAGACACCGACTCTCAGGGCAACACCCTGACGCTCATCGACCTTATCAGCGTAGACGACACCATCGCCGACGATCTCGATCTGTCCTGCCGGATAGAAAAAATGCTGTTCTTTATCGGCGAAATCAAGAAAAAACGCGATAAAGAGATTCTGGTGCGGCGCTACGGCCTTTCCGGCAATCCGCCCGAAACGCAGAAAACCGTCGCCGAGGCGCTGGGTATCTCGCGTTCCTATGTCTCGCGGATTGAGAAAAAGTTGCTTGCCGATCTGAAAGATAAGCTGGACGGTTAAAACTTGAAATATCAGTCAACGCGCACCCAGACGCACATATCGCTTTCACCGCGGTTGGCAAAGGCGAAATACGGTATAAACTTCAGCTCTAGGGGCGTTTTTTCAGCCCGCTCGGGCTCGAAGTACAGCTCCGTATTATGAAATCTTACGCCATGCGCCGCGCCGCGGCAAACCCCCTAGGCATCATCCCGAAAACACAGAGCT
>CAYYFY010000218.1:0-4336 GCA_964471035.1 uncultured Eubacteriales bacterium | reverse complement strand
GCAGGCGGCTGACGCCCTCCTGCGGGAAGTCAATATAGACCGTATCGCCCTCGCCGACCGAGCCGAAATATTTGCTTTCGACCGTGCAGAGAATATACCATTTAAAATCCTTTATAAGCTTGCCCGACACGTTTTCGGGCACCGCGGCGGGCTTTGCCTGAAGGAGCGATTCTAAAAGCTCCGCCGACACGTTACTCAGGTCCGATACGGCAAGCTTTTTTTCAAAACCGTCCGTAAAGTCCGAGTAATAGCCAGTGTCGCTTGCTTTTATGACATTGTACGCCGTCGCCGCGGCGCTTAAAGCGGAACGCTCCGCCTGCAGCGCCGTTAGCTTATCGTTAAGGTTTAAATTCCCGCCCGTGGCAATCTGCAGCGAGGTCACCCCGTCCCGAAAGGCGCCGACGGCGTTCTGCAGACCCGTAAGATTGCCGCTGTCGATGGTGTTCATCAGCTCCGCGCAGCGGTTTTTGATCTGCGCGTTCAGAGAGGAAATATCAAATGCCTGAAGGTTTGCCTGACCCATCAGCCGCTGATAACGGGCAATCTCTTTATCGAGCTCTTCCTTTTTCGTATAGCCCTCGGCGGCCTCGGCGCTGCCAAAGACAAGGCAGACCGGATCGCCCTTTTTGACGCGTTCACTGTTTTTTACCATGGTTACCGCGGTGCCCGAATGGCTGCTTGTGATATAGCTTTCGTTGCGCGCGATATACGCTTTGGTGTCATAGTACTCGTTTTCGTTCGTCTTAAAAGCGATTTCGGTGACATAGGTGTCACGGAACATGGCGGCCTGATAGATCACATAGCCCACAGAGAGAACGACGGCAAGGGCTATCGCCGCAACCCTGACAAATTTATTGTTCCTAATTTTAGTCATACAAAAAACTCCCTGATATTGAGATAAACGTCGTCCTCAAACGCTTCGTTGCCATCGTACCTGTCGGGATAGAACCAGCGGATGTCCTTGTTCTTCTTAAACCACGTCATCTGACGCTTGGCGTAATGCCGTGTGGCGGTTTTCAGAGCCGCCACGCACTCCGGCAAATCTTTTTCGCCGTCTAAATACGGCTTCATCTCTTTATAACCGATCGCCGCCGACGATGTCTGTGAACGCGGCATAGCAAAATGTGCGGCGGCTTCTTTAAGCAGCCCCTTTTCGAGCATGGCGTCGACGCGCGCGTCGATGCGCCGGTAGAGCATCTCCCTTCTGAGAAAGTCAAGCCCGATGATAAGCGGCTCAAAGCGGGATTGCGCTTTACGCGACAGATCGTTCTGCTCTGTGACGGTCATGCCCGTCATCCTAAAAAGCTCCAATGCCCGCACAATCCGCACGGTGTTATGCGGATGAATCCGCTGTGCCGCTGTTGGGTCAACGGCGGCAAGCTCTTTTAAGAGCGCTTCGGCGCCCTCTTCTTCCAGCCGTTGTTGTAATTCATTGCGCACCGCCTCGTCCTTGGAAGAATCAATCAGCTTGGTACCTGTCAGAAAATGGTCGATATACAGCCCCGTGCCGCCCACGACGACCGGCAGCCTGCCCCTTGACAGAATATCGTCAGCCGCCGTGTTTGCCAGTTCGCAGAAGCGCGCGACCGAGAACGACTCTTTGGGGTCGAGAAATCCGATCAGGTGATGCGGGACGCCGCGCATTTCCTCCGCTGACGGCTTGGCGGTGGCAATGTCCATGCCGCTATATATCTGCATCGAATCGGCCGAAATCACCTCGCCGTTGAGCCGACGGGCGAGCGAGACGCCCAGCGCCGTCTTGCCCGAGGCGGTCGGACCCACGACGGCGAGAAGCTTCACACGACCTGTCCCCATTACGAAATCCTCATAAAGAGTTTTTCCAGCTCGCGCTTTGTGATCTCGATGATAACGGGGCGCCCGTGCGGGCAGTGCCTTAAATTAGGGTCGGAAAACACTTGCGCCATCAGCGCTTTGAGCTCTTTTTCGGATAAAGCGTCCCCCGCCTTGACCGCCGCGCGGCAGGCGGTATTGTGATAAATCCAGTCGAGCTTTTCCGGCGTCGGTTCCTTCAATCCCTTGGCTAAGCGCGCCGCCACTTCCGTTATGACGGCGGCGGCATCCTCTGAGCAGAGCGCAACAGGACACGCCTTGACCGAGACGGTCATATCGCCGAAATCGGTGACGTCAAAGCCCGCCTCCTCCAGCAGCCCGAGGTTTTCGGTGACGGCGGCATACTCGGCGGCGGAGAGCCGCACGACAACGCTTTGCAGCATTATCTGGGACGCCGCCTGCCCCTTGTTGGCTTTCAGTTCGTTATAGAGAATACGTTCGTGGGCGGCGTGCTTGTCCGCGATAAAAAGACGCCCGCCGTATTTTATCAGCACAAAGACGCCGTAGACCTCTCCAAGAACCGACAGATCGGAAAAATCCGTGTCGAAACGCTTTTCTCCCTTCGCGTTAACGGGAGGCGGCGCTTCGTTTGCCGCGTCCGTCGCCGGTTTTATCGGCTCGTTCACCTCGCCGAGCCGCTGTTGAACGGACGGCGGCAGCGGCGCGTCGCTTAAAAAATCAAACGACGGCGCGGGAGAATGAAATTCATTTTCCGCGCCTGTTTTGGGAGCGCCGAAAAGCTTCAGTGTGTAGCCGTCCGCCATATGCGCCTGCGTTCCCGTTTCGGGCGGCGCATGGAATATAGCCGCCGCGCTGAACGCGGGTTTTGCCGGTTCGAGAGCGGCGACGGCGTTTTTGACGCCGTTGTATACACAGTCGAAAACGCGCCTGTCGTCCTGAAAGCGCACCTGCGTCTTGGCCGGATGGACGTTACAGTCCACCGCGTCAAGGGGCAACCCGATAAACAGTGCGCCCGCCGGAAATTTCCCCGACGTGACCGTGTTTTTATAGGCCTCCTCGAATGCCGCCGTAACCAAAGGGCTTTTGACCGTCCTGTTGTTGACGAAGAAAAACTGCATGGCGCGGCTGCCCCGCGCGCAATGCGGCAGTGACACGAGTCCTTTAACGGTGATACCGTCGCGGCTGAAATCGACCGCGGTCATACCTTCGGAGAGCTCACGCCCGAACAGCGCGGACATTGCGGTGGACAGTTTTCCGTCTCCCGCCGTCTGAAAAACGATCTTTCCCTCGCGGATGAATTTCACAGCGATTTCAGGATGAGAGAGGCACAGGCGCTGCGCCGCGTCGGCGACGGCGTTGCCCTCCCCGACATCTTTTTTTAAGAATTTCATGCGGGCGGGGACATTGTAAAACAGCTCGCGCACGACTATTGTCGTCCCGACGGGACAGCCCGCGTCGTCGAGAAGCTTTTCCTCGCCGCCCTCGACGATATAGTGCGTCCCGACCGCTTCTCCGGCCGTGCGCGTCAGTACGTCCACCTTCGCGACGGCGCATACGCTCGCCAGCGCCTCGCCGCGAAAGCCCAGCGTCCCGATGGCGTCAAGGTCCGCGGCGTCCTTTATTTTGCTCGTCGCGTGGCTTGTAAACGCCGCGCGGATATCGTCTTCCCCGATACCGCAGCCGTTGTCGGTGACGCGGAGCATTGTCTTGCCGCCGCTCGCGATTTCGAGCGTGATTATAGTCGCTCCGGCGTCGACGGCGTTTTCGAGCAATTCCTTGACGACCGACGCGGGCTGTTCGACGACCTCGCCCGCGGCGATCAGGTCGGCAATATGCTTTGGAAGAATTCGGATTATCGCCATTTCATTCTTCTCCGTTGGCTTTTTTTACAAATGTATACAGCAGCGACAGCGCCTCAATCGGCGTCAGGGTATTGACATCGAGTATTTTCAGTTCCTCGAAAAGCGCGGCGGCACTCCCCGCGTGAAACGACATCTGCTCCTCGTCTGAAACGCGCTCATCCGGTGCGGGAGATGTGGGCGCAGCGTTCCCCCGCGCATAGGTGTGTTCCCCCGCCTCAATGGACGAAAGGATTTCCCGCGCCTTGTCCACGACGCTCTTCGGAACGCCCGCCAGCGCGGCGACGTCGACGCCGTAGCTGCCGTCGGCCGGTCCGCGCACGATACGCCGTAAAAAGGTGATTTCTCCCGCGCGCCGTTTGACGGTGATGCTGTAATTGCTGACACCCTCGAAAACACCCTCAAGATCGGTCAGCTCATGATAGTGCGTGGCGAACATCGTCTTCGCGCCGAGCTTTTTCTTGTTGTTGACATATTCGAGCACGGCTCTGGCGATGCTCATGCCGTCGTAGGTGGACGTGCCGCGCCCGATCTCGTCAAAGACGATGAGACTCTGCGCGGTCGCCTCCTTTAAGATAGACGCTACCTCGGTCATTTCGAGCATGAAGGTAGACTGACCGGCGGACAAATCGTCCGACGCGCCGACGCGGGTGAATATCTTATCG
>CAYYFY010000217.1:0-4338 GCA_964471035.1 uncultured Eubacteriales bacterium | reverse complement strand
GGGGCGACCATCGAGAACATTTTAAGCTTTGAGGAGCGTTTCAAGGACGCGCGGATTATCCGCTTAGAACAGAATTACCGTTCGACCGCGGTCATTCTCGACGCCGCCAACGCCGTCATCGGGCACAATACCGAGCGCAAGGGGAAAAGCCTTTGGACAAAGAAGCCGGGCGGCGAGAAAATCACGGTGCATCTCGCCTCGGACGATCTCGACGAGGGACGGTATATCTCGAATGAAATACTGACCCGCGTCGCCGCGGGCGCGCGGTTTTCCGAATTTGCCGTCCTCTACAGGACGAACGCCCAATCCAACAGCATTGAGCGTTCATTCGTCTACAACGGCATTCCGTACAGGGTTATTGGCGGCCACCGTTTCTATGAGCGCAAGGAGGTCAGGGACGTCCTCGCGTATATTGCCGTGACAGCCAACCCGTCGGACGCCGTCAGGATGCGGCGCATTATCAACGAGCCCAAACGCGGCATCGGCGAGAGTACGGTCAACACCGTTACGCAGATCGCCGACACGCTCGGCGTCAGCTTTTTCGAGGTCGTACTGCACGCCAATGAGTATCCGTTGCTCTCGCGTTCGGCCGCGAAGCTCAGTGGCTTCGCCCAACTGATATTGCGCCTCAGGGCGGCGAGCGAGACCATGGACGCCACGCGTTTTTTTACATATCTGATGGAAGAAACACAGTATATGGAGTTTCTCGCGCTAGACAAAGACAGCGAGCAGGAGCGCAAGGCAAACGTCCTTGAGCTCATGAGCAACATTGTCCGGTTTTACAGCGACAACGACGGCGCGTCTTTGACGGGCTTCCTCGAAGAGGTGGCGCTTTTAACCGACATCGACAACTACAACGCTGAAAGCGACACGGCGGTGATGATGACGCTCCACGCGGCGAAAGGACTTGAGTTTCCCTGCGTGTTCATCGCCGGTATGGAAGAGGGGCTTTTCCCCGGTACCCAGGTCATGTATTATCCCGACCAGCTCGAGGAGGAGCGGCGTCTCGCGTATGTGGGCATCACCAGAGCCAAGGATAAGCTGTATATCACCAATGCCCAGTCGCGTATGGTCTACGGCTCGACCGCCTATACCAAACCGTCGCGGTTCGTCGAAGAGATTCCGCCGGAATACACCGAGAGCAATCTCGGTCACCGCTTAAGCCCGAAGCCGTTCAAGACGGGCGCGTTCGGCGACGGCACCTACAGCGAGAAAAAAAGCGCCGCTCCGCAAAGCGGAACGGTGAAAAGCGTCGCCATGGCGGGGACAGCCGCCCGCGGCTTCAGCAGCACTCCGAAAAGTCCGGCGCCAAAATCATCCGTCAGCTACAAGCCCGGCGACACCGTCAATCACAAGGTGTTCGGGGAGGGTATGGTGCTTGCCGTCACGCCTATGGGCAATGACGCGATGCTTGAGGTCGCGTTTTCGGGCGGAACGAAGAAACTGATGGCGAACTATCTGAAATAATGAGGAATTAGGAATTAGGAATTAGGAATGAGGAATTTTGGGCGGGGACACCCCGCACCCCATTGTAATTGCGCAGCCCAATCATTTGCAATTTGCAATTTTCAATTTCGTTCCGAAAACGGCGTATGTATATTGCGCAGATGGAAGTTAATGATATTTTGATTGCGGTTGTACCGGTAGATACTTAAAATAAGACCCATTCCCACATACAGGCAGAGCGTGCTTGAGCCGCCCGCGCTGAAAAACGGGAGCGTGATGCCGATGACCGGCAGAATCATCAGACACATACCGATGTTGACGGCGATCTGAAAGGCGATCATCGCGGCGACGCCGTAGCACATGAGCTTGACGGAAAAGTCGCGTGCTTTTCTGCCGATGGAAATTATCTTAAAGACAATAGCAGCCAGCAGCAGCAAAGCGAGCAGACAGCCTATAAAGCCGAGCTCTTCGCCGATGACGGTGAAGATCATATCGTTTTCGCTTTCGGGTACGATGCCGTTTTGCGTATATGTTCCGTGAAACAGTCCCTGTCCGAACCAGCCGCCTGAGCCGAGCGCGGTAAGACCTTTGTCCTGCTGATAGATTTCCGCCGTATACAGTTCGGGGTGGAGCAGCGCTAAAAAGCGGTTCTTTTGGTATTCGCCGAAGCCGTAGAGCCAGATAAGCGGCGCCGCGGCAACGGCGAGAAGACCGCCCGCCGCGAAATAGCCCCAGTGCAGTCCGGCAAAAAACAGCATGGCGACAGCTGTCAGCATAAAAATAATAGCCGAACCGAGATCGCCGCATAAAATGACGAGCCCCGCCGGAAGGGCGGCGTGGATGCCGAGCGGAATCAGGCTTTTTACGTTGTTCAGCGTATCCTTGACAAGCTCTAAGTGCATGGCAAAGGTGATGACGAATCCGATCTTGACGAGCTCCGAGGACTGAAAGTAAAAGGTGCCAATGGCAATCCAGCTGCGCGCGTCAGTCCGCGCCTCGGGCGCGACGCCGAATACGCGTGTAAACAGCATGAGCAGAATACAGAAAATGCCGATAAACGGCCACATCTTGCCGATCCACTCGTAGTCGATGACCGAAACGAGCAGCGATATGAGCAAGCCGACCGCCACGGCGATTATCATGACGACCGCGTCGCGGGAAATTATCCGATCGTCGGTGAGCATGAACCTGGTCGCGCTGGTGACCATCAGCGTGCCGAAACAGGACGCGGCGAAGGTGAGAAATACGAACAGCTTGTCCAGACCCGAAAAGAAGCCCTTGACTCCTGAAATTGCCCTGCGCACATACTCACCGCCTTTTGACGTATAGTATACATAATCCGACATGATTTTTCAAGTCCTGTGTAAAGTTTTCGGAAAGGAATCCGCGCATGAAACAGGTTGTTTCCCATAATAGCTTTGATACCGCCGCCTATGGCGAAAAACTTGGTCGGGCACTTAATGGCGGTGAGGTCATCGCGCTGTTCGGAGGCTTAGGGATGGGAAAAACCGTCTTTGTGAGCGGCGTCGCCCAAGGGATGGGGCAAAATGCCGGAATCAGCAGCCCGACCTTCGCGCTCGTCCACGAACACTCCGGAAAAGTACCGCTGATCCACTTCGACATGTACAGGGTGGAAACGTATTATGATTTGTGCGCGACAGGGTTTTTCGAGTATCTGGAATCGGGCGGCGTGCTCTGCGTCGAGTGGAGCGAGAACATCGAGGCGGCGCTGCCCGAAAACGCGCTGCGGATTAGTATTGAGCGCGGCGAATCCGACGACGAACGCGTTATTACAATCAACGGGGAGAAACGGTATGAAGATTCTTGGAATTGACAGCAGCGCCAAGACGGCGAGCGCGGCGATAACCGAAAACGGGCGCGTTTTAGCGCTCACCTTTTCCCATACCGGCTTTACTCACAGCGTCACGCTGCTGCCGATGGTGCAAAACGTTTTGAGTGTTACCGACTTAAAACCCGAGGACATCGACGCGTACGCCGTCAGCGCCGGTCCCGGATCGTTTACGGGTGTACGCATCGGCGTCGCCGCTGTCAAGGGACTGGCGCAGCCGCATAAGACGCCCTGTGTTGCGGTATCGACCTTAGAGGCGGCGGCATACCCCTTGCGGGGCTTTGACTGCCTTGCCGTCGCCGTCATGGACGCGCGTTGCGAGCAGGTCTATACGGCGCGGTTTTCCTGTAAGGACGGAAAAATACAGCGGGTGTCTCCCGACGAGGCGCTGCCGCTTTCAGAGCTCCTCTTTGCCTTAAAGGAAGCACAACAGCCGGTCTTTCTCATCGGCGACGGCGCAAATTTATGTTATGAGGCGTTCAAAGACAAGCTCTCCGGACTGCGTATCGCGCCGGAAACAATACGGTACCAGCGCGCGGACAGCGTCGCGCTTTTGGCGGAGGATAAGCTGAAAAACGGCGAAGCCATATCGTCGCAAGACCTTTGTCCCGTTTATCTCAGGGATTCACAGGCACAGCAAAACTTAAAGAAAGGTTGTTCATCATGACTATTGCTATCGGCTCCGACCACGCGGGATACCCGCTCAAAGAGGAAATCAAAGCCTATCTGGAACAACAGGGTATCGCGGTCATCGATTGCGGCACGGACAGCGTCGCGTCGTGCGACTACGCGGTCTACGCCAAAAAGACGTGCGAGGTTGTGCTGTCGGGAAATGCCGACAAGGGCATTTTATGCTGCGGGACCGGCGTCGGCATATCCATTGCCGCCAACAAGGTGAAGGGTATCCGCGCGGCGTGCTGTTCAGACTATTTCAGCGCAAAATATACGCGCCTGCACAATGACGCGAACGTCTTGTGTATGGGCGCGCGTGTTGTCGGCGGCGGCCTTGCCTGTGAGCTTGCCGAGGTGTTTTTAAGTACGCC
>CAYYFY010000216.1:0-4358 GCA_964471035.1 uncultured Eubacteriales bacterium | reverse complement strand
CTTGAAACCGCGCATCTATACCATCGCGACGTCTCATCTCGACACCTCGTGGAACTGGACGCTCGAAACGACGCTCAATGAATATCTGCCGCGCACGGCGGCGGAGAATTTTCCGTTGTTTGAAAAGTTTCCGGAGTATAAATTCAGCTTCGAGGGCAGCTGCCGCTACGAGCTGATGGAAGAATATTATCCGGAATACTTTGAAAAAATACAGGACTATGCCGCCAAGGGACGCTGGTTCCCCGCGGGCAGCGCCTATGAGAACGGCGACGTGAATATCCCGTCGCCCGAGGCTATCTTCCGCAATATTTTATACGGCAACGCCTATTTTGAACAGAAGCTCGGGCGGCGCAGCCGCGACATCTTTCTGCCCGATTGCTTCGGGTTCGGCTTCGCGCTGCCGAGTATCGCGCGCCACGCGGGGCTTATTGGCTTTACCACACAGAAATTGACATGGAGCAGCTGGTGCGGCGTACCCTTTGATTTGGGTAAGTGGTACGGCGTCGACGGGAGCTTCATCTACGCCTCGTTTGACACGGGCGGTTATCAGCGTTCCTTTAAAAAAAGCGTGCGCGGACATTATGCCGCCGCGCGCAAGCTAGAGTCGAATAACCGGAAATTCGGTTTACCGATGACCGCGCTGTTCCACGGTGTCGGCGACCGCGGCGGCGCGCCCCGGCAAGAATCGGTGAGCACGGTTGTTCGGGAGCTCAGAGAGAATCCGCGGCAAAGGAGCGACGTGCTGTCGGCGTCGTCGGACGAGATGTTCACCGACATGGACACCTTGCTCACCGAGGAGCAGAAACGTCACCTGCCCGTTTACACGGGAGAGCTTGTCTCGACCAATCACGGCGCGGGCGGTTATACCTCGCGTACGCAGAGCAAACGCTTAAACCGCCGCGGCGAGCTGTTGTGTGAAGCTGCCGAGCGCTTCTCGGTCGGGGCGTTCCTTCTGACCGGCAGACCTGTTAATACCGAGCGGCTCGACCGCTGCTGGAAACGGCTTATAGCCCACCAGTTCCACGACGACATCACCGGCACCTCGCTGCTCGACTGCTATAAACGCAACTGGAACGACTATTTTCTGACGCTTAACGAGGCGTCGCAGGAGTACGCGGCCGCCGTCGGGACTTTGGCGGGGCAGATCGACGCGTCGGGCTTGCAGGGCATTCCCGTCGCCGTGGCAAATCCCTTGCAGTTCGCGCGATTTGAGTGTGTCTGTCTTGAGCTTAACGTACCCGATACGCCTGCCTTACGCGTCTTTGACCGCGTCGGCAACGAGGTGCCCTCGACGGTGACAAAACGCGCCGACGGCGTCTTTCTGATCCGCTTTGAAATCAACGTAAAGGGACTGTCGGTGACGGTGTTCGACATCCGTCCGTCCAACACGCCCTGCGCGATGGAAAGCCCGCTGAAAGCGTCCGCGGACAAGCTCGAAAACGCGCGTATCGCGGTGCGTATCGACGAAAACGGCGACATCTGCGGCATATACGACAAGGCTTTGCGGCGGGAGCTTTTAAGCGCGCCGATACGTTTTGACGTCCTCGACTATGAGGGGACCTACGGTTACGCCGCGTGGGAAGTGAACTTTTCCGAAATCAGCGCGCCGCCGAAGCGCAGAACGACGTTAACCGGCATAGAGCTTACGGATAACGGCGCAGCCGCGGCGACGCTTAAGATCACAAAGACCTGCGGTGATTCGCGCTTTACGCAGGAGATCACGCTGTCGGCGGGGGCGAAAACGGTCAGCGTATATAACGAGATAGACTGGCGTTCCCCGATGACGCTTCTGAAAGCGCGTTTCCCGTTTACGGCGTCCGACGATAAGGCGCTGTACGACTTAGGGCTTGGGGTCATAGAGCGTCCGAATAACACCAAAAAGCGTTACGAGGTGCCCGCTCAGATGTGGGCGGCTGTCGCCGACAGGTCGGGAGCGTTTTGTGCCTACGCCCTCTCCGATTCGCGCGTGGGCTGGGACAAGCCCGACGACCGCACCATAAGGCTGACTCTTATGCACTCGCCGCGCCACGCTTACCGCGCCGAGAGCGCCCAGCACCTTCTCGACTTCGGGCTCAACCGCTTTTCGTTTGCCGTCGGCGCGATAGAGGGGCGCGATACCGCCGGAATTCAGCGGGAGGCGCTCTGCTTTAACAGTCCTTTAGCGGCGTTTTCGTCGGACGTCCACAAGGGAGTGCACGGGGGATGTATCTCATTTGGTTCGCTTTCGGACGACAGGGTGCTGCTGCGCGCATTAAAACCCGCTCTTTGTACGGACGAGCTCGTCGTACGCGTAAACGAGGGTGCGGGAGAACCGGTCGATAAGGCGCGGCTGTCGCTTGCCGTCCCGATTCTGTCGGCGCGGGAAGCGAACGCCTCGGAGGAAGCGCTCGCTCCGGCAGAGGTAAAGGACGGGGAGCTTGTCTTTTCGCTCGGGAGCTTTGGGGTTAAGACGTTTCTCATTAAAACAGAGACCGCCGCGAACACGCTTTCGCAGATTCTCGTACCGTTGCCGTACAACGCTGCTGTCGTCAGCGGCAACGACGGCCGCAAAGGCGTAAAAGAGCTGTCCGGCATGACGCTGCCGCGCGAACAGTTCCCGCAGACCGTCACGGTCGGGAACACGCTCTTTATGATGCCGCGCGGGGAGGAAAACGCCTGCGTCTGCGCCGGTCAGGAAATAGCGCTGCCGGGCGGCTGCGATACGCTGTACCTGCTCGCGGGGGCTGTTAAAAACGATACCGAAGCATGCTTTATGCTGAACGACCGCGACATAAGACTGTCCGTCGCCTCTCTTTTCGAGCCGGTCGGGGCGTGGGACATCTACGCGCGTTTTGAGACCGGATACGTCAAAAACGACAGCGCGGCGTATGTGTTTACGCATATGCACAGAGAGGGCGCGGACGTCCGCGGCAAGCAGGCTGTTTTGTTTTGGTATCAGCTCAATACCGACGGGGCAAAGACGCTGACGCTGCCAAATAATCCGGATATTCTGATTTTCGCCGCATCAGCCGACGGGCGCTTTCAAACAGAGCCGCTGACCGCCCTCTATGATCGTCTCGAAAAAAGACCGTGCGATTTTGTCCGCACCCCCGAGCAGGACAAAGCGCAGGCAATCACGAAATGGCAAGGTAAAAAAGGGCGCGCTGATTTTCTGGTAAACTACATCTCCCGACAGCTCAGACGGGAAAAGGATATGATTTAAGGTGAAAGAGGGGAGCAGAGATATGATCATTGATTTTCACGCCCACGCGTTTCCCGACGCGCTCGCGCCGCGCGGGCTTGAGGCGCTCGAGCGCAGCGCCGATTACGTCTATAAGCCGGTGACCGATATGACCATAAGCGGACTGCTCGGTTATATGGACGCGCACGGCATCGCCATGTCGGTCATTCAACCGGTCATCACAAAAGCGTCGCAGACGAAGGGCGTCAACGAATGGGCTGCCTCGGTGCAGTCGGACAGAGTAGTCTCCTTCGGCGGCGTTTACGCACATACCGATGACTATAAACGCGACGTCGATTTTGTCGTGTCGCTGGGACTGAAGGGGCTGAAATTTCACGCCGAGTATCAGGATTTTGTGCTCGACGCGCCCGAAATGCTGAAAATCTATGATTATGCGTTGTCCAAGGGTTTAATTCTGCTTCACCACGCGGGCGACGATCCGGCGTTTCCTCCGCCGTACAAGACCAGTCCAAAGCAATTCCTCAATGTGTCAAGAGCGATGAAGGGCGGCGTCATCGTCGCGGCGCACCTCGGCGGACACGGTCAGTGGGACGACGTGGAACAGTACCTTGCCGGCTCGGATATTTACCTTGATACGTCGATGGGCTTAGGGTATTATCCGCGCGAGCAGTTCCTGCGTATCGCGAAAACCCACGCGCGTGACAAGTTGCTGTTCGCCTCCGACTCGCCGTGGAGCGACACGGCGGCGGAAGCGCGCATTTTGCGCGAACTGCCGCTCGACGACGAGCTCAAAGAAAACATTTTTTACAAAAACGCAAAACGGCTGCTCGGACTTTGAGGAAACATTTGACAACGTGTTTATTTTGGTATATAATAATTCGGTTAAGAAGGAAGGGATCTCATGTCGCAAAGCATTGTCACGCTTGACCGCGTTTCAAAATCGTACGGCAGCCATCCTGTGCTGAACGAGATCGGCTTTACATTGCCGCGCGGGCAGATTATCGGTTTGTTCGGCCCCAACGGCTGCGGCAAGACCACGCTCCTCAAAATGATGGCGGGGCTTATCCACGACTACACGGGCACACTGCTCATCGACGGCAAAGCGCCGTCCCACGAAACGAAGGCGTTTGTCGCGCTGCTGCCCGACAGGGTCTTTCTGCCCGACCGTATGACCGCC
>CAYYFY010000215.1:0-4362 GCA_964471035.1 uncultured Eubacteriales bacterium | reverse complement strand
CGTTGATCTTGAGCCGATTTTTAATAATGAGGGCGCGAATATCCCGTTTGATTTCACGCTCGACCTGTCGGCACTGCCGCACGGCGGCTGCTGTCCGCTTAAAGACCCTTTGAGAATACGCGGCGAGATCAAAAACAGAGCGGGGATTGTCACCTTGAAAGCCCAAGCCGAGGGCGTCTTCACGGCCCCCTGCGACCGCTGCGCCGACCCGCTTTCGCGTGCGCTGTCCTTGCCTTTAGGACACTGTCTGATTGAGTCGCTCTCCGACGAAAAAGATGACGACGGCGAGTATATCGAGGTAAAGGATATGCGCCTCGACCTCGACACGCTCTGTACCGAGGACATCATACTGTCGCTCCCGGGCAAGTTTCTCTGTCGGGACGATTGTAAGGGGCTTTGCCCCCAGTGCGGCGCCGATCTTAATAACGGCGTCTGCGGTTGCGAAAAGCCGCCCGATCCCCGTCTTGAGAGCTTACGGAAGCTTTTAGAATAACATAACGGTCAATTAAGGGAGGATATTTACCATGGCTGTACCGAAGAGAAGAGTCTCGAAAGCGAGACGTGACAGCAGAAGATCAAGCGTCTGGAAGATGGACGCGCCTCAGCTCGAGAAGTGCTCGAAATGCGGAACGCTCAAGAGGACACACCGCCTCTGCGCCGCCTGCGGCTACTATAACGGCAGACAGGTCATTCAGGTAGAGGAATAATTTTCGATTAACACAAAGGGCGGTGAAGGCAAGCTTCTCCGCCTTTTTCTCCGTTAATAGAATGAACGCAGTGAGGTAACAATGGCGGTTCGGATTGTATCGGTAGACGAAGGTTCCTTGGCATCGCGCGCCGGTGTACAGGGCGGTCACAGCCTGCTTTCGGTCGATGGCAAAGAGATCGGAGATTTTCTCGATTACTGGTTTTATACCGATAAAAAGCGTTTGGCGCTCTGTCTTATGGACAATGACGGCAAAGAGTACGCCGTGACGCTGACCCGCCGGTCTGAGGGGGAGGAACTGGGACTCAATTTTGAGAATTATCTGATGGACAAAGAACGCCCCTGTCAGAATAACTGTATATTCTGTTTTGTCGATCAGCTTCCCTGTGGTATGCGCGAAACCCTTTACTTCAAGGACGACGATACGCGCCTGTCGTTTCTCTACGGCAACTATATCACGCTGACGAACCTCACCGAGCGCGAGGTAAACCGGATTATAGATATGCACATCAGTCCCGTCAACGTGTCGGTACACACGATGAACCCCACACTGCGCGTCCAGATGATGCGCCATAAGCGCGCGGGGGAGAGCCTTGACATCTTGAAAAGGCTTGCTTTCGCCGGTACGAAGCTCAATACGCAGCTCGTGGTCTGTCCGAAAATCAACGACGGCAAGGAACTCGAATACTCTCTTACTGAGCTGGGAAAGCTCTATCCGGCCGTCCAGAGCATTGCGGTTGTACCCGTGGGGCTGACGCGCCACCGCGAGGGGCTGTATCCGCTTGAGGCTTTTACAGAGGAGACGGCGCGGCAGGCAATCGACATTGTCGATAACTTCAACGCCCATTTTATGTATTTTCATGACGGCGCCCGTCTGGCGTTTGCCGCCGATGAATTGTATCTGAAAGCCAGATGTCCGATTCCGGACGCCGCGCACTACGGCGATTTTTTGCAGCTGGATAACGGCGTGGGAATGCTCGCTCTTTTGAAGGATGAGTTTTTATCAGCGCTTAAGAGCACATCTTTTTTTGAATCACCGCCGCGCGCCGTCACGCTGGCGACCGGCGAGGCGGCATTCACTCTGATGAACGAGCTTTGCGCGAGCGCGCGTGAAAAGTATCCGTTTTTAACGGTCAATGTGATTAAAATAGGTAACCGGTTTTTCGGTGAAAGCGTGACGGTTGCGGGACTTCTGACAGGTCAGGACATTTTAAAGGAACTCGAAAACATCCCGCTCGGCGACGAACTCCTGATTCCGCGCGTGTCGCTGCGCTTCGAGGGCGACCTGTTTCTTGACGGGATGTCTCTCCAAGAAGTGCGCGAACGCCTGAAGGTTAAAGTGACGCCCGTCGAAAACGACGGAAACACACTGCTGAGCGTTTTACTGGGGGTAAATATATGACAAAGCCCATCGTCGCCATAGTCGGACGTCCCAACGTCGGCAAATCGACGCTGTTCAATAAGCTGATCGGTAAGCGCCTGTCGATTGTCGACGACGAGCCCGGCGTGACCCGCGACCGTATTTTCGGCGACTGCGAATGGCAGAATCGCGTGCTTTTACTCGTCGATACGGGCGGCATAGAGCCGTTTTCCGACGACGCGATGCTGAAAAATATGCGCCGTCAGGCGCAGCTTGCCATCGAAAGCGCCGATGTGATTATCTTTGTTACCGACATCCGCAGCGGCGTCGTCGCCACGGATGCCGAGGTTGCCGCCATGCTTAAAAAAAGCGGTAAACCGGTTGTTTTATGTGTCAATAAGTGCGATTCGATCGGCGAGCCGCCCGCCGATTTCTATGAATTTTATAACCTCGGTATCGGCGACCCGATAGCGGTATCCTCGGTACACGGGCACGGCACCGGCGATCTGCTCGACCGCGTTCTCTCCTTTTTTCCCGATCTGTCGGGACAAGAGGAGGAGGGGGAGGAAGTAATCTCCGTGGCGGTTATTGGCAAGCCCAACGTCGGTAAGAGCTCGCTGGTCAATAAAATCGTCGGCGAGGAGCGTATGATCGTTTCGGAGATTGCCGGCACCACGCGCGACGCGGTCGATAGCTATGTTAAAAATAAATTCGGGAAATTCGTTTTCATCGATACCGCGGGCTTACGCAGAAAGTCGAAAATCGACGGCAGCATCGAGCGCTACAGCGCGCTGCGGACGGATATGGCCGTCGAGCGGGCGAATGTCTGCGTCATCATGATCGACGCGCTCGAGGGCTTTACAGAACAGGACAGCAAAGTAGCGGGCAAGGCGCTCGACGCCGGAAAGGGCTGTATCATCGCGGTCAACAAGTGGGACGCCTATGAGAAAGACGGCAAGACCATGGACGCCTACCGTAAAAGACTGATGAACGATTTCTCCTTCATGAGCTACGCGCCGATTATCTTCATCTCCGCCAAGACGGGACAGCGGCTCGATCGCCTGTACGAGCTGATCAAATTCGTCGATACGCAGAACGCCATGCGCGTAAAGACGGGGAAGCTCAATGAGATTTTAGCCGCGGCTACCTTGCGCGTCCAGCCGCCGACCGATAAAGGCAAACGCCTGAAAATTTACTATATGACCCAAGTCTCCACCCGTCCGCCGACGTTCGTGTTCTTCGTCAATAACGCCGAGCTCTTTCACTACAGTTATCAGCGGTATCTCGAAAACAAGCTGCGCGAGGTGTTCGGTCTTGAGGGGACGCCTGTCCGATTCGTTATACGCGAAAGAGATGATTCCTGACATATTTTGCGCTTATCCGCCGAAACTTATGGTTTTCGGCGGACTTTTTTTGCCTTTTTTCGTAAAAAAAACAGCTATAATTTGAAATTAAGGGTATATAATCCGGAGATTTGGGAATAATAGAAAGGATGTTTTTATGCCGCTGACAGTAAAAAGGCTGGGAGATACCGTTACGCTCAGTATACGGGGCGATATCGACCACCACAGCGCGCCCGCGCTGCGCAGCGCCGCGGACGAGGCCATATCGCACTATCACCCGAAGGTGCTTCTGTTCGATTTTTCAGAGGTCACGTTTATGGACAGCTCCGGAATCGGGCTGGTTATGGGGCGCTACCGCAATATCAGCCCTTACGGAGGAACCTTGGAGCTGACGAATTTGTCGCTGCGCGACATGAAAATTATGAGATTGTCGGGAATTGAAAAAATAGCCCGTATTCGGGGAGGTGAGGAACTTGCGAAAGCCGCAAAATGAAATGAAGCTCATTATTAAAAGCCATTCGGTCAACGAAAGTTTTGCCAGAGTCGCCGTCTCGTCGTTCGCCGCGCAGCTGGATATGACCATTGAGGAATTAAGCGACATCAAGACCGCCGTCAGCGAGGCGGTGACCAACGCCATCGTACACGGTTACAAAGACAAAATCGGGAATATCTACATAACCTGCAGCGTCTATGAGAACAGTCTGATTCGAATTAAAATCCGTGACTGCGGCGTCGGTATCGAGGATATAAAAAAAGCTATGGAACCGATGTACAGCTCGCTGGGTGGGGACAGGGCGGGTCTCGGGTTTTCGGTGATGGAATGTTTTACCGACAGGCTTAAGGTCAGCTCAAAGCCCGATAAAGGCACGACCGTCATACTCGAAAAACGGGTCAGCGTCAAATGCTAGCTGAAAAAAATACCGAACGCGACAGACTGATTGAGGACAATCTGG
>CAYYFY010000214.1:0-4363 GCA_964471035.1 uncultured Eubacteriales bacterium | reverse complement strand
CGGGGCAACAAAACGCCAACGCGTTTTTGCCGCCCCGCTTTAAATTTTCAACCTTTAGCTATTAACTGATAATTTCCCCCAGCATATCAGGCACAGCCGACGCGGCGTTGCTCTCGTCGGTGTCGATGTGCATGGCGGGCGAAAACGCGCCGCTTACGCGGATGACGACGTCGCCGAAGATCAGCGAGCGGTTTTCCGTGTCAAGCTTTACGCTGACAATCTGCTTATCCTTTACATTAAATTCCGCAGCCGCTTCGGGCGTCAGATGGATATGCCTTTTGGCGACGACAACACCCTCGGTCATCGCATACTCCCCTTCGGGACCGATAAGCTTACAAGCGCCGCTCGCGGCTATGTCGCCGCTCTCGCGCACGGGGGCGGCGATGCCGATTGCCCTGGCGTCAGAGGCGGAAAGCTCGACCTGACAAGCGTTTCTTACAGGACCTAAAATCGATACGCCGTGGAACTGTCCCTTCGTACCGACGACGGCGACACGCTCCTCGCAGGCGAACTGACCGGGCTGCGACAGCTCCTTTTTCGGGGTGAGCTCATAATCCTTACCGAAGAGGATATCGAGCGCCTCACGCGTGACATGGACATGACGGGCGGATGTTTCAACGAGAACCTTTGCCATTTTCTAAAAATGCCTTCTTTCGTATTGATTGCTATAATTGTATCACGAAATCGGTATATGTCAAGCGATATACGTTTAAGAAACGGCGTTTTTCGTGTTCGTGTTATATTCTACATCCACCGACACGTTGACCTGTCCCTCTTTACACGGAATCCAGTCCTCGCCGAGCGTCATGCCGTCCTGCGGACGCGACACCGTAATTTTTTCGATTTTGCTCGACAGCGAGAAAAAGGCATAATTGCCGATGGATGTCACGTTTTTCGGAACCGTGACGGCTGTCAGGCTGTCACAGTAGGAAAACGCGTCGTCGCCGATACTGATCAGCGAATCGGGCAGCGTAAAATTCTGTAGATTTCCGCATTTGAAAAACGCGTAGCTCCCGACGCTTTTCAATCCCTTCGAAAAAGTGACCGAGTGCAAATTATCGCAACAATAAAACGCCGCGTCGCGGATGGCGGTCACAGTGTCGGGAACGACAAATTCGGCGCCGCCCGTTATCTTGCCGCCGTCATCCTTGATAAGCCTTAAGCGCGCGGTCGGATAGGCTATCAGCTCCGTTTTGCCCTTCGTATACAAGACGCCGTTTTCATCGGTCTCAAAGTACGCGTTGCCGTCGGCGACGACATATTTCTCCAGCACAGGACAGTACAAAAACGCCCTGCCGTCGATTTCACTGACATTTTTCCCGATAGTGATTGTCTTGAGATATTCCGCACTCCCCACAGCGAATTCCATGATTTTGACGACCGGCTTGCCGTCCGCTTCGTCGGGGATGACAAGGTGTTCGGCGGTCTGTATGCCGTGGTAGCGAAACAGCGCCACTCCGCCCTCTGTCTCTTTATAGTCGATGCTTTCGCTGACACCCATAACGCCGCACCCGGCCGATGTAACAATCAGCGCGAGTGTCAGAGCGGCGGCGAGCAACTGACGGATATGCCTCACACCAATTCGCCGCCTTTCTCTACCAGAACTTCGGGTTCATCTAAAAGCCGTTTTCGCTCCTCGAGCTCAAGAATGAGCTGGCGATGCTTTTTCTCCGATAAATCGTAGAACAAAAACGGTACGATACCGAGTGTATGCGCGAAAAGCCCGAGCAGCAGCGTCACGTTGAGCACCTTGTTCCTGACGTCGGGCATATACAGGATATTCCAGTCGTTTGTAAAACCGATTATCCCGTAAACGAGCGGCACGGTCATAGCCAACAGCGTAACAATCGGATTGCCTAAGGTGTTCAGTATGCCCATGCTGGATTCCAGCCTTTTTCCCGAAACGTGCTGCTGATAATCCCACATATCTGAATTCATACTGTCCCTGGCGATGTTCCCCGTTGTATTGAACAGATTGCTCAGCACCAAGCCGATGTATAAAACATAAACATTGCTCAGCTTTACAGCTAAAAAAGCGAAAATGAAATAAGAGAAATGCAATGTCCTCGCGAGCAGCACCATATTACGCTTGCCAATCCTTTTAGCGAAAAAGGGCGCCAAAAACAATCCGGGAAAACCGAAAAAGCCGGTAACCGTGACGACAATGCCTAAAAGCCAGTCCTGCCTGAGCATATAGATAATGATGATATTGACAAAGCTGACGGCGCCCCAGCTGAAGGCTTGTATGTTGTCGGAAATATAGAGAATCCAGAGGTACTTGTTTTTCAAGACCTCCCTTATGCCCTCAAACATATGGATATTTGTCCGGTGCTTTTCCTCCAGAATAATACGGTCCTTGACGCCGAAGCCCATAAACAGGACGAGCGGCGCGCCGACCAGTAAAAAGATCATGGGATACACGCGATAGGTGTTATAGTTCGTCAGCCCGCCCGTTTTGGTCGCGAGAACCGGCACGATGACATTCATAATCCCGTATATCGGAGCCATCAGCGTCGTGAGGACCGTGTTGATCTTTACGCGTTCGCCGGTGTTGGGCGAGATAACGTTCTGCAAAGACCCCCGCTGCCAGACGAAGTTTTTACTCACATTGTAGAAGCCGAACAGGCCGTTTAATATCCATAACCGGTTCGGATAATACATATCCCGAAACGGTATATACACAATAAGCGCCGTCATCAGTATACAGGGCAGCCAGCCCGTGACGATCCAGCAGCGGAACTTTCCGAAGCGCGGAGCAAAATGCTTATAGATGAATTTGCTGTAATATGCCGCCAGCCCGCCGAACAGGAAATTCCATCCCAGAATTTTGGGGAACGCCGGCAGAAGCGACGCCATGAAGGTGTTTGGGAGGAGCATGATCAATCCTCCGGCTATGGCGGACGGAATCAGGTAGGTATTCAGCTTTTTCATCGTCTTGTGCGGTACATTGCCCAGGTTATCGGTGATAATCATATTGATGGGGGAATAGATGAAGGAGGTCAGCATCCCTATAAAGCCGATGATGTACAAATCGCGGAAGGCGATCTTGTATATCGCCCCGATCAGAAAACACCCGACGCCCCAGCCGATGCTGACGGCGTCCACAAGGATCGTGCCCATGATGCCGGCTGCGAAACGGAACAGCTCCTTGTTGGGAACGTATTCGCCCTCCTTGGGCGTTTGCCAATAATGAAATATGTTCTTAACGGAATTGAGCGCTTTATCGACAACCTTCATTTTCTTCCTCCCGTCATTGACCTATACTGCGATACTACTCTATCGGGAATCCGTTGTCAAGACGGTTTTAAATTCGTGGGATTAACCGATTGTTTTAAATTTGTTGGATTAATTGATTATGCGAGCTCCCGTACAATTTCAAGCGTTTTTTCAATCCATTCCACCGCGCCGTCAAGGCGGTATCCTTTGAATCCGGATTCTTTCAGAATCGCCGCAATCTCTTCCTTCGTTATGCTGAGATTGATAAGCTCTTTAAGGCCGCCGCGCTCCGCGGCGATTTCCCGAACATAATCGTAATAGCTGCCGGAGTAGCCGAAGCCGGTGGCATGGTTCGCCGGATCGGCGACAGCCTGCGCCGTCATTTCTTCTGTATCCTCATAAAACAGGCTGCGCCCGTTATCATACAGCGGATAAAAGGATTCGCATTTTCCGCTTATTTTTATGGCGATATTGGATAAATGGCGGTCGTCCTGCCGCGTGATAAAGTCCAGCAGAATCATTTTGGCAATATCGTCTTTATATTCGGGACGGACTGAAATCAGATTCTGATATTCGTTATCAGAACGCGCGCCCTGGAACAAGCGCCGAAAATGGACGATGTATTCATTTGAAAAATCATACAGAAAAGCCGAAAACACCGTGTCATTATCAACACGGTATGCGGGACAGCAAGCCACGCCTAATTTCTCTGCCAGCAGATACACCGCCACCTCCGCCTGTGCGTCGGCGGTCAGCGGACTGATCCGCCGCTTATAGATGCCGTACTTTCCCTCATATACGCCATAACGCTTGATGTTGTACCCTTCCGGCGTATCAATACCGTCGCCTTGCAGGTCGGTCTTTTGATGAAATACCGCATCGAAAACATCGGTAATAACCGCGTCAAGCCGCTCATGTTCGTTATGCGCGATCCAGAGTAAATCCTTTGGATGAATGCCTCTTGTAATCTCGGAAATACGCAGAACATCGTAATGGGATAACCCGCAGCGGAACAGTATCTTTTCGATATCCCGACGGTCACGGCTGACAATCCGCTCGGATAAAAATTCGGCGAACTGCTCCGGCGTCCACTCTTTCGCGCCGTGAGTATAGAGCGAAAGAACCCCGTTGTATGCGGGCTCGGTAA
>CAYYFY010000213.1:0-4370 GCA_964471035.1 uncultured Eubacteriales bacterium | reverse complement strand
GGCGCGCGTTTGGCGCCGCGCAGACAATAGCCGAGGCGAGAAAACGCGCCGCGGCGGCACGCTCCTCCCGACTGCCGCCCGTGAGCAGAACCGCATGGCTCATCCTGCCCGCGCAAAACGAGTCAAGCTTCTTTTGAATATTTTTATCAATAGTGGTCTTCATATTCAAAACTTTTGAAACTCCGCAACGTCTAATACGAATACCGTGGCGCCGCCGACGGTAACCGGAACCGGCGTAGCCGCCAGAAATCCGTCTCCCGTGAACGGAGCGGCTGCCGCGGTATATTGTGTCCTTTTGGAGCTGTAGTCCTTGAAAATCTCCAGTACCGCGGGAACGTCACTGTCCTCAATGCCGACAAGGAGCGTCACATTACCCGCTCTCAGAAAGCCGCCGGTCGTTGAAAGCCGCGTCGTGATAAAGTGCGCTTTGTTGAGCGCGTCGAGCACCGCCGACGCATCGTCGCTGCCGACAATACCTATCACCAGTTTCATACCAATCCGCCCCCTTAATCGCCTGAAATCTTTTTCTGTTACAGTATAGTATTGTTTACGTATTTTTACAAGCCATTCCTATAAAGAACTTTACGATGACGATATGGCGATCATCAGCGGCAGCGTAAATATCGAGAGAAAGCTGACAAGCGTGACGATCTTCGATGCCGTGCCGGTGTCATGCCCGTATTTGGCGGCAAACATCACCGTATTGTTGGCGCTCGGCACCGACGCCGAAATCATGCAGGCGCGCAGCAGCGTTCCGGACATACCAAACAGTTTATTATAAATACTGAACATCGTCAGCGGTATAATAAACAGCTTTAAAAAACTAACAAGGTATATATTTTTGTCTATGAACATTTTTTTGAGTTCGGTGTTGGCTATGTATGTTCCAAAAAAAATCATCGCCAGCGGCGTATTCATCACCTGTATAAACTCCAGCGGTTTCGTGACAAGCTCCGGCAGACGCACGCCGGTGACAAAGAGCGGCAGGCCGATGAGTACAGAAATAACGCCGGGGTTCAGTAAAATGTTTTTCAGCTCGAAATGTCCCTTTTGCCCCTCGCGTTTCGACATCAGCCAGACGCCATGTGTAAAACAGACCGTATTGAACGCCATAACGCCCGCCGAACAGTAAAAAACGCCCTCGCTGCCGAGCACCGCCTGCGCCAGCGGCAGCGCCATATATCCCATGTTGCCATAGACGAGGGAAAACTGATAGACAGACCGGTCGTTCCCCTTTTTCTTAAAAAACGGCGCGCCCAAAAACATACCGAGCGTCATCGTCCCCACCGCGCCAAGAAAGGCGATTCCAAGCGACGCCGCCTTTTCGCCGGAAAACTCCGTCGATAAAAAGGAATGGACGATGACCGTCGGCGTGACGACGTAAAACAACAGGTTATTGGACAGCTTTGCCGTTGTCTGGGTAAATATTTTCAGGCGGTCACAAAGAAAACCCACCGCTACAATGACATACAAAATACCAACCTGCTGCGCGGCTATGGCCATATTATCAAAGAACACTTTTCAGCAATCCCCCCACCGGCTCTTAATCGTCGTCGCTGTCGTCGCTCTCTTCAATAATATTGGACTGTTCCTCCTCGATAAGACCGGAGCCGGTTTCAGGGACATCCTCATCCTTTTTAACCTTCATAATCGGATAAAAGCCGACGCCCAGTGAGGCAAACGCGTAAAAGACGATAAAAACCGCCGCCGCGAGAGCCGGAAAAGAAAACGCGTGACCCTCGACAGCCGGTTTGTTCATAATAATCAGTATAAAGCGGGGGATGCTCACAAGCACGCCAAAAACAGCCGCCGAAAGCCCGAAACCAAATATCTGCCACTGACAGCCCTTGTCGGCGATCGACGATGAAATACGCGCGAAATTCATAAGGAATACCATGAGAAAGGCATACAGCCCGATTTCAAAAACCAGTTCAGAAACCTTCAAATAGCTGATTTTCTGCATCAGGCACTGAATCAGACAGCACATTGCCCACAGCATCGGCATCAGCGCCAAAATCTTCTGCTCCTTGTAGGAACCCCTGCCGGTAAAATGAGACGCGCAGAACACAAACAGAAAAACCGCGCCCAGAAAAGCGGCTAAAATTTTGATGATGGTGATAATCCCGCCCTGTTCGGAGAACAGTTCTGAAAAATAGCCGCCTGTGACGAGCGCCGTCTTGTTAATAACACCTTTAATAATGGCTATTAAATCCTCCGCCACGCTCCAAAGCAGCCCAACGCCTAAGACTCCCGCGGCAGCGCCGAGCAGCTTATTCTTAGCGATGGGTAATTCTTTTACGGGTATCTCGGCGCTCATGTAGGCAAGAACAGCCGCGACGACCGCATACACACAGAGCAGCACATATAAAAGCGGTATCGTAAAATTGTCCGTCGAATAAAATCCTGTATCCTTCTCCACAAGAGCAAACAACTGATACACTCTCAGCGGCAGCGCCGCGAGCAGAGTGGCTCCGAATAAAAACAGGATGTATTTGAGCTTGATTGCCTTAACTCGACCTTTCATTTTCTAAAGTCCTTTCTGTTAATAACAGAGTTATTATAATCTTTCCTCAAGCGGTGTATACAGCGCGCTTTCAGCAGCCGCCGGCTGTTTTCTCAAGTTAAGCGGCACATAGTTCTGGGGCAGCGACAGGCTCTTATAGGCAGGTCGGATAACCCGACCGCCCGTCAGAATCTCCTCCGCCCGATGCGCCGACCAGCCCGCGATACGGGCGGTCGCGAACAGCGGCGTAAAGAGGTCCTCCGGAATTTTCAACATTTTATAGATGAGTCCGGAGTACATATCCACAT
This sequence comes from uncultured Eubacteriales bacterium, assembly GCA_964471035.1. Lineage (GTDB taxonomy): Bacteria > Bacillota > Clostridia > Oscillospirales > Acutalibacteraceae > DTU089. Next base: position 1,559 of record CAYYFY010000213.1, on the reverse strand, counting down.
TGGCGCAAATACGCTTTTTGTCGTTTTTCATGCCGGCGAATATCTCGGGAGTCAGCCGCTCGATCAAATCGAGCGCCTTGAATTCCTCTTCGTATGGTGTCCCGTAAATTATCTTTTGGGCCTCGGCTTTAAGGATTTTTTGACGCGGATCGGACAGTGTGTAGACCGCGTGACCCATACCGTAAACGAGACCGGAGCCGTCCCCGTCCTGTTTATTGATGACCCGTTTCAAAAAGTCGGCGACCTGCCCCTCGCTCGTGATGTCCGTCGCGCTTTGCTTGAGATAGTCGAGCATCTCCATGACCTTGTGGTTGGCGCCGCCGTGACGCGGTCCCTTCAGAGAGCCGATGCCCGCCGCAATGGCCGAATAGGTGTCGGTTCCCGTCGAGGTGAGCACCCGCGTGGCAAACGTGGAATTGTTGCCGCCGCCGTGCTCGGCGTGAAGTATCAGGCAAATATCTAGGAGCTTGGCCTCCTCGTCGGTAAAGGTCTTATCCGAACGTATAGAATTCAGTATACTCTCAGCGATCGAATGCTGCGGTTTGATCTCGTGAATATACATACTCTTTTTATAGAAGTGACGCCTTTTGACCTGATAGGCATACGCCATGATGGTCGGCAGCTGCGCGATGAGCTGAATGCTCTGGCGCAGAACGTTTTCTATGGAGGTGTCGTCGGGATTGCTGTCATAAGAATAGAGGGCCAAGACGCTGCGCTCCATCTTGTTCATAATATTATTCGACGGCGCTTTCATGATCATGTCCTCGATAAAGTCCTCGGGAAGCTCCCTGGCGACGGAGAGCACGGTCCGAAACGCTTCAAGCTGATCCTTTGTCGGCAGCGAACCGAAGAGCAACAGGCGCGCCACTTCCTCAAAGCCGAACCGATTCTCCTCTTGACAGCCGTTGACGATATCCTCCATATTGACGCCGCGGTAAACCAGCTTGCCCTCACGCGGCAGCCGTTCCCCGTCGGCAAGATAATATCCCTCCACCGAGCAGACCTTCGTAAGCCCCGCCATGACGCCGCTGCCGTCGCGATTGCGCAGTCCCCTGTGGACATCAAATTTTTCAAAATCTTCCGGATTGAAGACATTATTTTGCCTGAGTTCCCCGCAAAGCGCGGCAAGCGCGTCGCTGTTAATCGGAGAAATATAGGTTGACACAGTATCACCTCTTGTACATAAATGAAAAAAGAATTACATAGTATTGTATAACAACGCAACCCCAAAGTCAATGAAAAAAGCAAAAGAAAGGACTTGCTTCTTATGAAATCGTTTATTTACCTCTTTCTCGCCGTAAGCCTCTCCTTGCTGCTGACTCCGGTCATCATCAAAAACCCCGCCGCGGATACGGACACGCCGTCCGATACAAAACCCGCGCAAACCGAAACCGCCGCGCAAACCGAAACCACCGCCCCCGAAAGGGATGCGGGTGTCATCAGCGTGTATGTGAGCGCGGATAAGGCGGTCGTCGAGGTTTCCGAGTTCGAGTATATCTGCGGCAGCGTCGCGGCTGAGATGCCCGCCTCCTACCACGAGGAGGCGCTCAAGGCGCAGG
>CAYYFY010000212.1:0-4376 GCA_964471035.1 uncultured Eubacteriales bacterium | reverse complement strand
AAGCCAAAAAGGCAGCCGAAGAGGACGAGTAAAATTTATAGCGATACTTCTCCCTTTCCGCTTTGGCGGAGGGGGAGGTTTTTAATGAAAAATGAAGAATGAAGAATGAATAATGAATAATTTTGGGAGGGCTTCGCCCTCACCTGATTTTAAATATAGTGTTCCACGTGAAACAAATTGGTTATTATTTGCTCTTATATGTTCGGGGTGCGGGGTGTCCCCGCCCTGAATTCTTCATTCTTCATTTTTCATTCATCATTTTGGTTTGTTCCCCGTGGAACAAACCAAAAGGGCAGCCCTTGCGGACTGCCCTTTTGGCTGTGGGGTGTGAAAGAGAAAGATATGGCTGTCTATATATAAACCCTGAGGGGGGTTCATATCGCTTGGCTGAGCGACGTGTCGTCGTACTTCGGGATGCGGACGACATATTCGATGTACTCATCGGTTTCGCTTTTGGCGGTGTCGGCGTCGATGCCGGCGCGGCGTATAGCGTCCACGGCGTGGTTGAGCGTGTTAATAAAAATACGCATATCGCGGCAGGCCTTAAACGGAGCTCTTTTGTGCTCTTCGTTTTTGTGGAGCATCTGAGAGATCAATTTATCGGTCTCAGAGACGTTCAGATGTCTTTCGGCGATGATAGCCAGAGCACGCTGACGCGTCGGATTGTCGGGGAGCTTCAAGAGGGCACGGGCGTGGCGTTCAGTCAGACCCGCCTCGCTGATCTTGTCACGCATTCCGGCGGGGAGCTGAAGCAGCCGCAGCTTGTTGCTGATGGTTGACTGCGCCTTGCCGAGACTCTTGGCGATGGTTTCCTGACTCAGAGAGTGTTCGCTGAGCAGTTTTTCAATCGCGACGGCTTCCTCAAAGAAATCGAGGTCCTGCCTCTGGATATTTTCAATGACGGCAAAGAGCGCGGATTGTCCGTCGGTAGCTTCCATGACGATACAGGGAACGTTCGACATACCGATTATGCGCGCGGCGCGCAGACGGCGTTCGCCTGAAATGAGCTCGAAATTGCCTTCGCCCGCGGGGCGGACCGTGATGGGGAGGAGCATGCCGTTTGTCCGTATGGACGATGCCAACCCCTCAAGCTCTTCGTAGTCGAAGCGGACGCGCGGTTGATTGGGGTTGGGGCAAATGCTTTCGTGGGGAATTAAGACTATTTGTCCGCCTTGTTTTAGCTTGGTGGGGGTTTTCAGCATAATTATGGGCACCCTTTCGCGGAGCTTGTCCTCTTTGCTGTTTTTACAGTACCATAAAAATGATAAAAATAAAAGCATTTTCGTTCGCCCGAAAATGCTTAAAAATATGAAAATTCAATTGATTCAGAGCGGTTTCTTTGCGATTTGTGTCGAGGGGCGCGGGTACTTTGGCGGAGTTTGCGATATTTTCCTCACTAAAACGATACTGCGGTTTGTGCAGCCTGACAGCGTGAACGCGTGACAGGCTGCATAGTTCCCGCCGAGCAGGTCAAAGGCGTTTCGGGCGGCGCTCAGTTCCTCGGCGGCGTCGCCCTTGAACGCGATAAACGCACCGCCGGAGGCGACGAATGGCAGGCAGTACTCGGCGAGGGCGGGCAGCGCGGCGACGGCGCGCGCGACGGCGAAATCGAAGCGGTCGCGGTAAGCGGGAAGGCGTCCCGCGTCTTCGGCGCGCTGATGAACGATTATAGGGGAGAGACCGAGCGCCGCGCAGGCGTTTTGGATAAAATCCAGCTTTTTGCCGGTGCCGTCGAGAAGCGTGACTTTCAGATCGGGGCGGGCAATGAGCAGCGGGACGCCGGGAAAGCCCGCGCCGGTGCCTACGTCAACGACCGACGCGCCTTTGGGAAAATCGACAAACGCCAGCACGGCGAGGCTGTCGGCAAAGTGCTTAACGGCCATATCCGCGGGATCGGTAATAGCCGTCAGATTGATATGCGCGTTAGCTTTTGCAAGCAGCGTTGCGTAACGGGCGCACAGCGCGAGCGCATCCGCGTCGAGCGTAAGATTCAATCCGCTTAAAGCCTCTGTCAAAGCGGCGGTAAAGATGTCGTCCATTTTATGCCGAGAGCCTTTCGTATTTCTTCTTCATGACAGTAGACAGCAGAACAACGGTGACGGCGGTCGCCACTATAAAAAACGCGGCGGCGGACGGAACAATCGTTTTTGTCGCGGCGGCGAGAATATTGTCCGACTCAACAAAATAGAACACAAGAAAATAGAGGGCGGCAAACGCTCCGATAAAGCCCATGGAGCCGAGGACGCCAAACAGAGAAGCGGCGCTCTGCTTAATGACGGTGACCTCGCTGATCCAGTCAAATTTCGGAAAGAGGAGGTTGCAGAACATTCCCCAGCAGGCGGTAAAGGTTTGCGCGGTGAGACCGAGCAGCAGAAGCGATAAACAGGTCAGAGGAGGAAAGCGGAGCCTGAAAAGGCAGACCGCCGCGACCAGCACAATGGGAACCGCGCCCCAGGCGACGTTGACCGCGATTTTCGGGATAATGACGTCCGCGTAGGACAACGGCATAGACTTGAGTGAGGGAAACGCCTTGCCCTCAAGCGATAACGACGCGCAGGCCGAGTTATTGGTCGTCGCGCAGAAAGCCAGCGCGAGAGCGAGCATCGGAGGGATCAGCAGGGGGATGTACTCGGCAGGTACGTTCTGTATGCTTGCCATTATATCGGCGGGGAGAAAATTCTGTCCCTTAAAGGCGAGCCAACCGGCAAGCAGCAATAAAAAGACGCTGCCGAGTCCGGCGTTGAAAAAGTAGTTGGGCGAGGATAAAAAGCGCCGCAGTTCTTTTTTAAACATTGCCGCCCGTACCGACGAAGCGCTCAGGCGTTTTTCGGTATATTTATAGGAGACGGAAGAACCCTTGCCCCTTGAGGCGATTTTCAAAAAGGAACGCGCGACGATGAGAGATACCAGCACGGCGGGGACAAGCGTCATAAGAAGCAGCAGCAGAAAAGAGAGCGCGTCGCTTTCGGCGATGGTCTTGCCGTAGTAAAACAGGGGAGGGAAGAACCTGCGCAGCGCGTCGGCAACGGAGGCGCCGTTCTCGACCATCTTCGCCATGAATCTTTGCAGATTCATGTACAAAGCCATGAATCCGAAGAAGTACGCCAACATAAAGGCGGTCATAAACAGGTTCTTAAAACGCGTGCCGGATATAAGCAGCGCCAGCAGCCAGCCACAAAGCGCCGACAGCGCCAACGATAAAAGCGCCAGCAGCAGAGAGGACAAAAGACCGAAAAGCAGGGTGACGGCGCTGAAGCCCGTCACTATAAAATATACAATGAGCGCCGGAACGGCGACGAATATGCCGTAGATCAGGTTGACCGCGAGCACGGCGGCCATCCGCGATAAAACGATATACAGGGGCGGGATGGGCATGGAGAGCAGCAGCTCGTTATCGGTAGCCTCATAGAGCTGTTTTTGGGTGATAAACACGCTGCCGATAAACATGAGCATGAACATCATCAGCCCGACAAAGACAAAGTAGACCGCGGATTGACCGGCGTTGGCGAGAGGCTTACAGAGCTGCATAAACGTGAAACCAAAGAACATGAACATACAGCCGACGACATAGACGGTGAAGACAGCGGTCAGCCCTTTTTTACCGGCCCCGAGGGCGGTCAGCTTTTTTTTGGCGTTCTTCTTGGCGAACATCGAATAGAGAATGGCGCGTATCTGGACAAGAAACAGCGTTTTAAACATCGTGCTCCTCCAGTTCTAAGAACACCTCTTCGAGCGAGGCGTCGCCCTTGACCTCCTCGGTGTCGCCGCTGACGACAAGCGCGCCGTTTTTAATGATGGCGATCTTGTCGCTGAGCTTTACGGCGACCTCAAGTACATGGTTGGATAAGAAAATAGCGCCGCCCTGATCGCACAGCGCGCGCATCAGACCTTTGAGCTGATGCGCGGCGATGGGATCCAGTCCGACGAACGGTTCGTCGAGCAGCATCAGGCGCGGCTTGTGGAGCAGCGCGCTGATGATAGCCAGTTTCTGCTTCATGCCGTGCGAATAGTCGGATACGGGTTTGGCAAGGTCCGGCGTCAGCTCGAACAGATCGCCGTACTGCTTGATCAGCGCATCGCGCTCTCCGGCGGGTACGCGGTAGACATCGGCAATGAAATTGAGATATTTGATGCCGCTCAGAAAGTCGTACATCTCCGGATTGTCTGGAATATACGCAATCATTTTTTTGACCTTCAGGGGGTCTTTCTTGACCGAAATGCCGTCCACATAGATTTCACCGGCGTCAAAATTTAAAATGCCGGCGGCACATTTGATGGTGGTGGTCTTTCCGGCGCCGTTGTGACCGATAAAGCCGTATATCTCGCCCTTCTGTATGTGTAGAGAGAGATCGTTGACGGCTTTTTTGTCCCCGTAG
>CAYYFY010000211.1:0-4382 GCA_964471035.1 uncultured Eubacteriales bacterium | reverse complement strand
CGCGTACACCTGCGACAGCATTTCCGACGGGAAAAGGTCGCGCACAAACCCTGAAAGACCCGTGGCGCAGAAGGCGCAGCCCATTTTGCAGCCTACCTGCGTTGAAATACAAAGGGTGGCGCCGTACTTGTATTGCATGACGACGCATTCGATAGTTTCGCCGTCGCAGAGGGAAAACAGGTATTTGACCGTATCATCATACAAGGATTTGCGTCTTTTTTCAATAGAACAAGGAAAAATGACAAAATTGTCATTGAATTGTAACCTTAATGAGAGCGGTAGGTTGGTCATTTTATCAAAGGAATCCACGCATTTTTTATGCAGCCAGTCGTATATTTGTGACGCGCGATACCTTTGCTGACCACTAGTAATCAGCGCCTGTTCCAATTCCTCTTTTGTCAATGACAGGATGTCGGTCTTACTCATATTTATTCCTTTATCAGCTTAGCTATGAAAAATCCGTCGCAGTCATAGAAAGGCGGCAGAAGCGTTAAAAAATCACCGTCGTCCTTAAGGGTGCGTTCGAGCTGCGGTAAAACCTTTACCTTCGTAAACGCGGCGTTCTCTGAAAGAAAGCGCAATACAACGTCCGCGTTTTCACGGCTGCTCAGCGTACAGGTAGAGTAAACGAGCGTACCGCCCTTCTTAACATACCGCGAGGATACGGACAGTATTTTGTATTGAAGCTCCGGCAAACCGTTAAAATCATCAATGGATTTGTAACGAATTTCCGGCTTTTTGCCGATGACGCCCAGTCCCGAACAGGGGACATCGCACAATACGGCGTCAAAGAACGGCAGCGACGAATCAAAAACAGACGCATCGTTTTTGCGGCAATCGAACCGGAGTTCCAGACGACGCGCACCGTCTTTAATTAGGTTCAAACGGTTTTCGGTCAAATCGCAGGAAAGAAGCCTCCCCTGCCCCTTTATGTGCTGGGCAACCGTAAAGCTCTTGCCTCCCGGCGCGGCGCATACGTCGAGCACGGTATCATCGGGCTTTGGCGACAGCGCCTTGACGCAGAGCTGCGACGAGGCGTCCTGAACATGAAACAAGCCCTCCCGAAACGCGTTCAGCATCGTTAAACTCCGCGCGTCTTCGATGGTCACGGCGTTATCAACCAACTCATGCGGTTTTGCGGACACACCTTCGTTCTTTAAGGTCAGGAGCAGCCCCGAGACATCTGTTTTTAGCGTATTGACCCGCACTGTCAGCTCCGGTCTCCCAAAAGCGTTCTCAAGAAAACGCGCGGCGTTCTGTTCGCCGACGCTCTCACAGAGCAGCGCGTACAGCGGCGCGGGTACGGAATATTTGACGCTATGAAACTCCGGCGCTTCCGCTTTTGGCAAAATAAGCCCGTTTTCCGCTACGCGGCGTAAAACCGCGTTGATAATACCGGCGGCGTAGCTCATGCCGTCCGACGCGAGCGCGACGCTTTCGCTGACCGCCGCGCGCGCCGGAACGCGCTCCATAAAAAGAAGCTGATACGCCCCAAGACGAAGGAGAGTCAGAACCTCCGGTTTTAGCTTTTTAATATCTTTTTTTAGATAGAGGGAAAGATTGTAGTCGAGCGTCAGCCTGCGCTCTAAGACGCCCATGACCAGCGCGCCGAAAAGCGCGTTGTCCCGTTCGGAAAGACCGGCGTTTTTCTGCGCTGCGGAGAGCGCGATATTCGAGTATGCGCCTTTGCGCTCTATCTTCAGCAGCACTTCATAAGCGCTCCTGCGTGCCGAAGGCTTCACCGGCGATTGCCGGTGAACCGGATGATCAGCCGCAGCAGCTGCGCGACGCTGACAGCTAAGGACGCGACATAGGTAAGCGCGGCGGCTGAGAGCATCTTTTTCGCGCCGCGATTTTCCTCCTCGTCAAGAAGACCGAGCTGCCCGATGGACTCGATGGCGCGGCGGCTGGCGTTGAACTCGACGGGAAGCGTGGCGAACTGAAAGACGACGACAAACGCGAATAAAATGATGCCGAACAGCACAAGCGACGGGAAGCTCATAATAAAGCCGAGAAAAATCAGCGGAAAGCTCAGTGTCGAACCGATGTTGCACGCGGGCAGAATCGCGTTTCTGATTTTTATGGGCGTATAACCGGACGCGTGCTGCAACGCGTGTCCCGCCTCGTGGCAGGCGATGCTGACCGCGGCTATCGAGGTGCCCTCGTATACCTCGGGCGAGAGCGAAATCACGTTTGAACGGGGGTCAAAATGGTCTGACAGGCGACCGCCGCCAACCTGAACGGCGACGTTTTGAATTTGATTGTGGCGCAACAGCGTTTCGGCGGCCATCGCGCCGGTGATGTGCCGCGCGTTTTCGATTGACGCGTATTTGCGATACGTCGCCTTCATCTTAAACTGGACGATCAAGGCTGCGATAAACGGTACGATGAACAGCAGCAGCTCGTAGCCGCTGTAATACCCGTATCCATATCCGAAGCCCATATATAACGTCATAGGAATACCTCCTGTTTTAGTATATTGTATGACCGCGCAGATACTCCGCGGCGGCCATGGTTTTGCCGTTTACGGGCTGCAGCTCTAAAATCCTCAGCCCGCGTCCGTCGCCGCAAACGACGGTGATGGAATGATTGCCGACGATGATTTGACCGGGGTCCCCCGTTACCGTGCCATATACGAAGGTGTGGTGTACCTTTACCGTTTTGCCGCCGAGCTGCATCGTCGCCATCGGCCACGGATTGAGTCCCCTCACAAGGTTATGTACCTCCTGAGCGCTCTTTGTCCAGTCAATAGGCGACATGGCTTTGGTCAGCATCGGTGCATAGGTGGCAAGATCGTCATTCTGTTTTACGCGGCGTAATAATCCGTATTTTAACTGCCTGATTGTTTCTGAGAGCACCGTGCCGCCGAAATACGACATACGTTCCGTAAGCTCTCCGGCTGTTTCATTTTCATTGATATCCAGCTTCCATGAAAGCAGAATGTCGCCTGTATCGATCCCCTCGTTCATCTGCTGAGCGGTGACACCCGTCAGCGTGTCGCCGTTTATGATGCTCCTCTGAATCGGCGCGGCACCTCTGAGCTTTGGCAGCAGCGAAGCGTGGATGTTGATCGCGCCGTACCGCGGTGCGTACAAAATTTCTTTAGGCAAAATTTTCCCGTAAGCGGTCACGACAATAAGGTCCGGTTGGTGGGAGATGATCTTAGCGAGCGCCGCGCCGTCTCTTAAGGTTTCGGGCTGATAGACCGGTATCCCATACCGCTTCGCCTGTTCTTTTACGGGCGGCGGCGTGAGGACTGCCTTGCGTCCGACCGGTTTATCCGGCTGTGTAAAGACCGCCACGACCGTGTCGCCGCTTTTGAGCAGAGCGTTAAGCGAGGGTACGGCGAACGCGGGAGTGCCCATAAACAATATTTGCATACGAATTGCCTCCCGAAAATAATTTATGCCTCTTCGCTTGTCGTAAAGGCGTGGAGCGATTCTCCCTCTTTAAGCTTATCCTTATATAAAATACCGTCGAGATGATCGTTTTCGTGACAGAAGCAGCGTGCCTTGAGCTCCTCGCCCTTGTAGAGGCACCAGTTGCCGTCGCGGTTCTGCGCTTTGATGTGTACGATGGCGGGACGCACGGTCACCCCGCCCTTTCCGGGCAGCGACAGACAAGCTTCCTCTTCCTCCTGGGTCCCCTCGCTTTGGGTGATCTGAGGATTGATAAGCTCGATAATCCCATCGCCGAAATTGCAGATAAACACTCTTTTGAGGACGCCGACCTGCACGGCGGCAAGTCCGACGCCGTGTACGCTTGTCAGTGTGTCGGCCATATCGTCAAGCAGCGTAAAGAGACGCTCGTTGAACTCGGTTATCGGTCTGCTTTTTTTTCTTAAAATCGGATCGTCCTCAAGACGGATGTTTCTGATGGCCATAAATAACTCCTTTAATTGAATGCGTTCATATCGACGGCAAGGCTTGCCTTGTTTTTATTATCTTTCATATACTCTGTCATCAGCGACTTCATCATTATACGGAACCTCTTATTATTCTTACACTTGATCGTGAGCTTAAACCGGTATTTATTGTTGATTTTTGAAACGCGCGGCCGAATGGGACCGAGCAGCCTGAGCGGAATATCGTTATAGTCGGCGGCGGCGATCGCAATCAGGCGCGGCACGACTCCTTCACCACGATGTTCACGAGACGATCCGGCACGGCCACGATTCGGACGACCGTATTCCCTTCCAGCCGCTTCCTGACGGAATCCATTCCGAGAACCATCTTTTCGAGTTCTTCTTTCGATATGCCGGCCCGAATGGTGATCCGTTCGCGTATCTTGCCGTTGATCTGGACGACAACAGTGACCTGGTCCGCGGCGACCGAAGCGGGATCCATAACGGGCCACGGGGTTCCGGCGATTGTCGAATCGCC
>CAYYFY010000210.1:0-4406 GCA_964471035.1 uncultured Eubacteriales bacterium | reverse complement strand
GGTGGTGCTCGGCGTGATGATGGCGGCGCTTGTGCCCGCGGAGGACGCCGTGGTGCCGGCGGATGCCGAAACCTTGACCGTCGTCGAAGACGAAGCGGCTTTTTTCGTCGTCGAGCCGGCTGCCGTCGTCGTCGAACCGGATGCCGCCATCGTTGAGCTGTAGGTGACGTCGCCGGTAGGCAGCACATAGACGCCGGTCGCCGACGTGGTACCGCTGGTGGAGGTGCTGCTCTCATTTTCGGTGCCGCCGCCGCAGCCGGCGAAGGCGGTGCTGATAAGGACAATTGCTAGACAGAGCGCGAAGATTTTTGTTTTCATTAAATCAATCCTTTCTTTTAATTTGAGTTTAGACGTTATCCGTTCCCGCCACGAAGAACGGCACGGGAAGAATAGCCTTGAGAGTGGCCGGAAGCGTTCCGGCGTTTGGGGGACAGATGCCGAACAGCGTTCTGACGGCGGTCAGATGGTCCAGTTCGAGCGCGGCGCTTTTCCACGGAGTAACGGACACCGTATTGTCCTTTACCGCGATTCGGAGCGTCTCGTCGCCGGCGACGCCGTGAATCAGAAGCGTTGTGTCGGTGTCGCACAGGGGGCTGTAGCTTGCCTTGAAGCTCAAAAAAACCTGTAGAGCGTTTTGAAAATTGAGCACCGTCATGTTCTCGGCGGTGTGGAGCGAGCAGTGCTCGGCGACATCAGAGAAAAAGCGCACGAATTCCGTCTCAAAGGGAGGAATATTCAGGCTGATGTCCTGCCCCGGATTGTTTTCGAGCAGCGCCAGCGCCGCGTCCTTCAAATCCGCGCTGTCGGCGAGTGTCAATTCGTCGGCATATGTGCCGTTAAAAGCGCAGTAGCCTTTGAACACGCCGTTTTTCATGAAGGCGACCGGTGCGTTTCCCCACGAGGTCAGAATATCGTACAGCGCCTCGCGTTTTCTCGTAAACCGGTACGGCTTTGCCGCGTGGAGAGTAAAAATCCCGTCGAGCAGCTTTGTGTCGTCATCCCTTACAGGGACGAGCTCGAACGCGCTCTCGGCGTCAAGCCCGAAGACATGCTGCATATTCCGCATCGAGTATGTAAAATGGTAGGCTTGTCCGCCCTGCTCGTAAGAGAAATACGCGTACCGCTGACGCTGTCCGCCCAAGAAACCGATGTCCGCGCCCTTTTCGATCATGTCGCTTAGCGCCAGACCCATACAGTCCTTCATGTAGCCCTTTGAGCGGCAGTCCTGCGTGACGGCTACGTTGCCGATACCGCCGCAGAGGAGCTGTCCCGCAGAAGTTGTCAATGTGCCGTAAAAAAGCCCGACCGCGCCCTTGATCTCGTTTCCCTCTCGGACGATAAGGTTATGCTCCGCGGGATGGTATTCGTGCTTGTACAGCTTGGGGAGAAGCTTATAAAAATCAAAACTGCCGTCGCGCCCGGGGGAAAACACCTGGTTTATCATCGCCACGAGCTTTTCATTTTCCTCCGCCGTGCCTCTGCCTTTGTAGATGACGTCACTCATAAAGGTTTCTTTGTACCATTCCTTCCTCTTTCATAACGTCATACTAACACATCATTTTTAATCTGTCAATAAAAGGAAAACGGCGTTTAGGGGAAGATTGCGCCCGATTTTGAAGAATCGTCGGGGAAGAGGGCGAAGATAAAGGGATTTTTTTAAAATTTCATTAAAATTTTTGCAAAGAAAAAAGCCTTGCCGAACGGGCGGGCATATGGTATAATATTCCGACTATAGAAAGGCGGCGATTCGTACGATAATTCTGGGGATCGATCCCGGCTACGCTATCGTCGGCTGCGGCGTCGTGGAGTATAATAAGGGCAGCTTTACGCTTTTGGGCTATGGTGCGGTCACAACGCCGGCAAACACGCCGTTTCATCTGCGGCTTGAGAAGATTTTCGACGATGTGACCGAGCTGCTTACCCGCTTTCAGCCGGACGCGGTCAGCATCGAAAAGCTGTTTTTCAATTCTAACCAAAAGACCGCCATCGACGTCAGCCAGGCGCGCGGCGTCTGCGTGCTTGCCGCCCAGAAACAGCGCGTGCCGATTTTCGAGTATACGCCTTTGCAGGTCAAGCAGAGCGTCGTCGGCTACGGGCGCGCCGAAAAACGGCAGGTGCAGGAAATGGTGCGCGTGCTTTTGAATCTGACTGAGACCCCAAAACCCGACGACGCCGCCGACGCTTTAGCGCTTGCCGTCTGCCACGCCCATTCGAGCGGCTCGCTGATGAGCCGTTTGTCAATATAATTTTGGAGAAACATTATGTTTTACAGTCTTTGCGGAAATATCGTATACCGTGACGAGACCTCGGTGGCCGTCGAGTGCGGCGGGGTCGCGTTTCGCTGCTATACGACCTATAATACCTTGCGGCAGCTCGGGGAAAAGAGCGGCGCGGTCACGCTGTTCACGCACTTGAACGTGCGCGAGGACGCTTTGGACCTCTACGGCTTTTACGACCCCGACGAGCTCGAGACCTTCAAGCTGCTTTTAGGGGTGTCCGGCGTCGGTCCCAAAGCCGCGCTGGCGATTTTATCGGAGTTTACGCCCGACCGTCTGAGTATCGCCGTCGCCTCGGGAGACAGCAAGTCTGTCACCAGAGCGCAGGGTATCGGGCAAAAGCTTGCCCAGCGCGTCGTGCTTGAGCTGAAGGATAAGCTCGGCTACGCCAGTAGGCGGGACGACGGTGTATCCGTCGCCGCCATCGGGGCGGTCAGCGAGATGAGCAGTACCCAAAGCGCCGTCGCGGCGCTGACGGAGCTGGGCTATTCGCAGAGCGAGGCGGCTGTCGCCGTCAGCAGGCTCGACCCCAACTTGAGCGTTGAGCAGCTGATCAAGGCGGCGCTGCGCGGCATGATGTCGTCTTAAAGGGGAAAATGATGGACAACTTTATTACAGCCGATTTTGAGCGTACCGTCGCCCCCGAGCAGACGAGCGCCGATACGGACATTGAAATGACTTTACGTCCGAAGCTTCTGACCGAGTATATCGGGCAGGAAAAGGTCAAGGACAATTTAAAGGTGTATATCGACGCCGCCAGAGGGCGCGGCGACGTGCTCGACCACGTGCTGCTCTACGGTCCTCCGGGCCTCGGGAAAACCACGCTCGCGGGCATCATCGCCAACGAGATGAATGTGCGTATCCGCGTGACCTCGGGACCGGCTATCGAGCGTCCGGGCGACCTCGCGGCGCTGCTGACGAATCTGAACGAGGGCGACGTCCTCTTTATCGACGAGGTACACAGGCTCTCGCGCAGCGTCGAGGAGGTGCTCTACCCGGCGCTCGAGGATTACGCCATCGACATCATCATCGGCAAGGGGCCGTCGGCGCGCTCTATCCGGCTCGATCTGCCGCGCTTTACGCTCGTCGGGGCGACGACGCGCGCCGGTCAGCTCTCGGCTCCCTTGCGCGACCGGTTCGGCGTGATTTTGCGTCTGGAATTGTATTCGCCAGAGGAGCTGTCGCGCATAGTGAGGCGCAGCGCGGGGATACTCGGAATACAGGTTACCGACGCCGGAAGCTACGAGCTTGCCTCCCGCTCGAGAGGGACGCCGCGTATCGCCAACCGGCTATTAAAGCGCGCGCGCGACTTTGCGCAGGTTGACGGAGCCGATACCATAACCGACAGGCTAGCCAAAAAGGCGCTTGACCGCATGGAAATCGACGCGTTAGGGCTTGATCTTGTAGACAGACTCCTGCTGCGCGCGATGATTGAGAATTACGACGGCGGTCCCGTGGGACTCGACACCATCGCGGCGGCAATCGGCGAGGAATCCGTCACCATCGAGGATGTGTACGAGCCGTATCTGATGCAAATCGGCTTTCTGATGCGTACCCCGCGCGGACGCAAGGTAACCCCCGCCGGCTACCGCCATTTAGGAATCACCCCCCCGCAACCTCCCGGTGACGACCAAATAGCAATCTCCCTTGAGGACTAAAATGCAAAGAAAACGCGTCAGCGTTTTTTAAAAAGAACCGCTTGCGGTTCTTTACGCAGTTCCTTTAAATCTAACATCTAACGTCTAACATCTAACATCTTTTTTCAAAGAGCAACAAAGCTAACCAATTTCTTAAAGCTTGAAAGGAGCACTCAATGGGAAGATTATTCGGAACCGACGGCGCTCGCGGTATCGCCAACAGCGAGCTCACCTGCGAGCTTGCCGTGAGCATCGGCCGCGCCGCCGCTATGGTTTTAACAAGACATACCTCCCGAAAACCGCGCGTACTCATCGGCATGGACACCAGAGCTTCCTCGCAGATGCTCGAGGCGTCTATCAGCGCCGGACTCTGCTCGGTCGGAGCCGATGTGCTGCTTCTCAACATCGTGCCGACTCCGGCGGTCGCCTACCTTGTCAAGAAATACGGTTATGACGCGGGCATTATGATCTCGGCGTCGCACAATCCGTGCGA
>CAYYFY010000209.1:0-4449 GCA_964471035.1 uncultured Eubacteriales bacterium | reverse complement strand
CGGACAAAACCGATTTTTCTTAATTCTTCCTCAACAAGCCTATTTTCGCCCGATTGTTCATATACTTTCTCAGGGGAATCCGTTAAAAAGCGGGTTTGAACAGAGAAAGGCTGGATAATTGTATGAATAAAAGAGCAGTCGCGGCGGTGGCCCTCTGCGGGCTCCTGCTCATCGCTTCCGTCTGCATCATCAACTTCAGGATGGAACCGCAGACCGCCTCGGGCTTGCCTGCGGCGGCGACGCAGACGACGATCATCATTGACGCCGGTCACGGCGGCTTCGACGGCGGCGCGGTCGGGCTAAACGGCGTTGATGAAAAAGACATCAATCTCGCCGTCGCGCTGAAGCTCAACAAGCTTCTTGCGGACGCGGGTTATACGACCATGATGACGCGCACCGAGGACATCTCTCTCGAAGACGAGGGCGTCACGACCATAAAGAAACGCAAGACATCGGACCTCCACAACCGCATGGCGCTGATGGAACGCTACGAAAAAGTACTGTTTATCAGCATTCATCAGAATTCTTATAACGGCGGCGACAAGGCAAGCGGTACGCAGGTATTCTATTCGCCGAAATTTTCCGAGGAATCCCGCGCTTTAGCCGAAGCGATACAGAATTCTGTCCGCACCATGGTGCAGCCGACGAACACACGCGTCGTCAAGGAAGCCGGAAGCTCTATTTATCTGCTCTACAGCGCGGTTAAACCGGCGGTAATGGTCGAATGCGGCTTTCTGTCGGATCATGATGAAAACTTAAGGCTCTGCGACGACGGGTACCAGAACGAACTGGCGCGCGCCGTTGCACTGGGGATACAGGAATATCTTATCGTTGAATAATATCTAAGGATGTGTAAAAGTGGCCGGAAAAAATAAAACGGTTTTCGTCTGCAATAAGTGCGCCCAAGAGGTCCCGAAGTGGCAGGGACAATGTCCATCCTGCGGCGAGTGGGACACCTTTGAAGAGACAATATCCTCTCCGGTATCCGTAAAAAGCGCGGCGCGCCCCACGGGCGAGGCGCGCGCCTATTCGCTCTCGTCAATTGACTCCGTTTATGAAGAACGGTATGACACGGGGCTTTTCGAATTAAACCGCGTCCTCGGCGGCGGACTCGTCAGAGGTTCTCTTGTGCTGCTTTCGGGCGATCCCGGCATCGGTAAATCGACGCTGCTGCTCCAGATCTGCAAGACGATGAAACCGGAGCGGAGCATTTTATATGTGTCGGGCGAGGAATCGGCGCATCAACTCAAGATGCGTGCGCGCCGTCTCGGCGTGACGAGCGAGGCGCTGCGCGTCATGTGTGAGACGGACGCGGAAATCGTCTGCGAATACCTCCGCTCACAGAAACCGGAAATCGTCATGATCGATTCGGTGCAGACAATGTCCATTGGTGAAATTTCCTCGTCGCCGGGCAGCGTCACGCAGGTACGCGAGTGCGCCAACCTGTTCATGCGCATGGCGAAAAGCCTGAATATCACGGTGATACTGGTCGGACACGTCAACAAAGACGGCAATATCGCCGGACCAAAGGTGCTTGAGCACATCGTCGATACCGTTTTGTATTTTGAGGGTGAGCGCAATCTCTCCTACAGGATTTTACGCGCCGCGAAGAACCGTTTTGGCTCCACCAACGAGATAGGTGTTTTCGATATGGACGCCCACGGTCTTAAAGAAGTGCTGAATCCTTCCGCGGTCATGATCTCCGGAAGGCCGCAGGGCGTTTCCGGAACGTGCATATCCTGCTTTATGGAGGGATCGCGTCCGATCCTCGCGGAAATACAGGGACTGGCGACGCCGACGGGCTTCGGCAATCCGCGCCGCATGGCTGCCGGATTCGACTACAACCGCCTGTCGATGCTCATTGCCATATTAGAAAAGCGCGCCGGATATTTTTTCGGGAATATGGACTGCTATATCAACGTTGTCGGAGGCCTGAAAGCGGATGAACCCGCCGCCGACCTCGCGGTCGCGCTGTCGCTTGTATCGAGCCTTAAGGACACCGTCGTCGGCAAGGACGCCATTGCCTTCGGCGAGATCGGTTTAGCAGGGGAGATACGCACCGTATCCGGCTGTGAACAGCGTGTTTTAGAAGCAAAACGGCTAGGATTTACCCGCTGCGTATTGCCGCGCCATAATCTCAAGAGTATTTCAAAGTCGGCTGCCGAGGGCATTACGCTAAGCGGCGTGCGTACTATCCGCGAGGCGTTCGAGGCGGTCTGTGATGAACAAAATCATTGAATGCCCCAATTTGCCCTCTTCTAACGTCACTGTCTGCGCCGTGGGGCAGGGGAATAATGAAACTTCAACAGAGCTGGAACATTTGGGCGTATCGGTTCTGACGCCCGTGCCCTGCGCGGTGCTGGAATTTCCGGAAAACACACACGCCGACATGCTGATGCTCCATCTGGGCGGCGAAATCGTTTTATCGGCAGATCAGCCCGCGCTTTCAAAACAACTAATCGAGTTTAAGTTTTCTGTCCTATCTTTAAACGTTCCGCTGAAAGCAATTTATCCGGATAATATCCTGTTGAACGCCGCTGTTGTCGGAAACCGTTTTTTCGCACATCCGCTTTCTATTAAACAATTTGAGGATATGCCGTTTTCGTTTTTTCCGGTGCGGCAGGGCTACGCGAAATGCTCAGCGTGTATTGTCGGCGAAAACGCGGTCATCACGGAGGACGAAAATCTATATTCGGTCATGACCGCAGCGGGACTGGACGTTTTGAAAATAGGTAAGGGCGGCGTCGCGCTTAACGGAATGCCCTACGGATTTTTTGGAGGTGCGACGGGAAAGCTTTCACAGGATACTCTTGCAATCAACGGCGAATTACGGTATAATACCGACAGCGACAGTATTTTGTCGTTCTTAAGGAATTATCGTATTGACGTTATCAGCTTAAAAAAGGGGAATCCCGAAGACATAGGCGGGATTCTGCCGCTTATGGAGACAAGGGGAAAAATCTAATGAAAAAATTAAACCCGCAAAAAAATTTCGGCGCCAAGCTCGGCTATGTCGTCACGCTGACGGTATTGTCCCTGTCGGTGGCTATACTTGTTAAAAAATATACAAAGGACTGAACTACATGAAAAAGTCATTCGCCAAAGTATTTTCCTTATCGCTCGCGCTCTTGCTTTTACTCTGTGCCGCGTCCTGTAAAGACGGCGCCCCATCCGAAACGACGACAGCAAACATCGCCGCGACGTCTTCAGATACGACATCTCCAAACACGACCTCTTCAGATACGGCGTCTTTAAATGAAAATACGACTAAAAACAGTGACAAGGATAAAACGCAGATAAAAGAGCCGGACACAACCATGAACGCGGAGGAATCAAACCGTCTGAACACCTTTTTAAGCGCGTCGCCAAACAACCTTAAAAATTTCTCATTTACACTCGTCAGTTATAAATATAACGGTAAAACAACCGAAAAAGGCTATACGCAGACTGTTTATTACTGCGACGACGGTTTTGCGTTCTATACGGATAACGGTAAAAACGGTACCGTTTATCTCAACGACGGTCCGAAATATTATTCTTTTAATTTACCAAAAAAGACCAAGAAGCTGATCACGGAAGGGGAGTACGCCTCTTCCTCTGTCTCTTGGGACGCGGCGTTTTCAAGCTATGGCGCCATGCTGACCGCGCATACCGCCTACACAGCCAATCAGTTCAATTACAAAGGCGAAGACGAAATAGCCGGACGCAAGTGCATTAAATACGCAATTACCGGCAGCAATATCAGCGACGATACCGAGATCACGTTCTGGATCGACACAGAGACAGGCTTACTCTTAAAGTCAATCAACAAAACAAAGCTGTCCGGCGTAACCTCGCTGAATATGTGGGAGATGAGCGCTTTCAATGTCGGCGATCAGAACCTAAACAAATTCAAGAGCCTGAAAGGCTGAGTATCATAAAGTGAGCGCCGCGAAAAAGCGGCGCTTATTTTTTGCTATTGACCGGAAACGGTGAAAATGCTAAAATACAGAAGAGGGTAATAGTATAAAATGCCTAGACTTATACAAAAGGAATATTTTGTATAAGTGGGGTGAGGGAAAAAGCTAAAAACCCGCTTAGGAGGTTATTTTTATCAAACGCAGGGATTTTGACAGGCTCCCACCGCTTGTCTTTGAGTTTCTGAATTATTTCAGCGTCGTTAAAAACAAGTCGGAGCTGACCGTTGAGGAATACGCGAACGACCTGTGTACGTTTTTCCGTTTCCTCAAAATTGTACGCGGGCTTGTTGACGCCGCTGTTCCTTTTGAAGAAATTAAGATCGACGACGTTGGTCTTGAGATGATGAAAACCGTCACACTCAATGACGCCTATATGTATCTTGTTTACTGTAAGGACGAACGCGATAACAGCGCCGCCACGCGCTCCAGAAAGGTTTCGTCGCTGCGTTCCTTCTACAGGTATATCACTGTACAAAAAAAGCTGATGGAT
>CAYYFY010000208.1:0-4467 GCA_964471035.1 uncultured Eubacteriales bacterium | reverse complement strand
GATGGTCAGAAAGCCCTTGTAGCCTATATCCGACAGCGCCTTGAGATAGCCGTCCCACGGGACGCCGCCCTCGCCAAGGGGAAGCTCCTCGAAAGAGGGTCCCGTCACGATTTCGGACTTTGCCATGCCGTAGACGACGTCGGGATCTTTTTCAAAGATTTTACGGCCGTCCTTCGCGTGGGTGTGGACGATGTAATCCTTCAGGTTATAGACCGCCTGCACCGGATCGTCGCCGGTCACCATGACGAGGTTGGCGGGGTCTAAGTTGACCGAAACGCCTTTCGAGCCGAGACTGTCGAGGAAGTTCTTTAAGACCAGGGATGGCTCCGGACCCGTCTCGACGGCGAAATGCGCGCCGATGGAGTCGGCATACTCGGCAAGCTCGCGGCAGGCCGCCTGCATGATCTTATAGCGGTCGTGATTCGGATCGTCGGGTACCACGCCGATGTGGGTGGTGACGACGTTGGTTTCAAGCTCCAGCGCGAGGTCGAGAATCCGTTTTGATTTCTCGATGCGCGCCTCATTTTTTTCGGGATGGACAAAGCCGCCTCCGCCCAAATCGCCGCAGAGCGCGGACACTATCAGCCCGTTTGACTTGACGAGGTCGAGAAACGCCTTTCTGTCGGCGGGCGAAAGGTTCTCCGGCGCCATTTCGCCGTGGGTCGAATAGACCTGAATGCCCTTGACCCCGTCTAAAGACGCGGCCTTGACGACCGCTTTTTTAATCGGGAGCCTGAAGCTATCGACGATAACGCCGATGGGAAAGTGAAACATAATTATTCCTCCAAAATTTATTAAAATTAATTATTTATAGCCCTAAGGGAAGCGTCGGCGTTCAGACGTCAGATGTCAGACGTCAGATGTCAGATTTAAAGGAACTGCGTTGTTATTATACTTGTAAAAATCCGATTTTTTTCATGGCTTTGTCAAGCGTGCGCTGTGAGCGGCGCGCGGCTTTTTCCGCGTTACTTCTCATACAGTCGGTGAGATATGTTTTTTCTTTGACGTATTGCTTATACCGCTCCTGAATGGGTCTTAATTCCTCGACGACCGCCTCGGCGACGGCGGATTTAAACTCGCCGTAGCCCTTGCCGGCAAACTCGTTTTCTATGGCGGAAAGGCTCTTGCCGGTACAGACAGAATAGATTTCTAACAGGTTGTTGATACCGTCCTTGCCCTTTTTACGGACGACTACCGCCTCGCTGTCGGTAACGGCGCTCTTTATTTTTTTAACGATGACGTTCGGTTCGTCGAGCATCGAGATATACGAGCGTTCGTTGCCGTCGGATTTGTTCATTTTTGCCTTCGGGTCGGTCAGCGACATCACCTTGGCTCCCGCCTTGCCGATGAACGGCTCGGGGACGGTGAAAAAGTCCCCGTAAATCGAATTGAACCGCATAGCGATGTCGCGCGTAATCTCCAGATGCTGCTTCTGGTCGGCGCCGACGGGGACAGAGTCGGCGTTATAGAGTAAAATGTCTCCGGCCATGAGCACCGGATACGTTAAAAGCCCGACGGTGACATCGCTTCCGGCCTTGCGGCTCTTGTCCTTGAACTGCGTCATACGCAGCGCCTCGCCGTACTGCGTGTAGCACGACAGCAGCCACTGCATCTGGGAGTGGGTCGGCGCGTGACTCTGTACGAATACGATGTTTTTTTCGGGATCGATCCCGATAGCCAGCAGCAGCGCGTACAGCTCTAATGTGTTGGCGCGCAGCGCGGCGGGATTTTCCCGAAACGTCGCCATCGTAATCGCGTGCAGATCGACTACCGAAAACAGGCAGTCGTAGTCCTCGCTCATCGATTTCCAGTTTCTCAGCGCCCCCAGATAGTTGCCTAAGGTCGGCGTGCCGGTGGGCTGGATGCCGCTGAATACCGTCTTTTTTCGTTCTGTTGTGTTTTCCATGCGATTACTCTTTTCCTTTGATTTTTTCCCAATACTCGTGCGCGGCCTGCTCCATTTTATTGTCGCCGTAACGGTAGTATTCTCTATCCTTGATAGCGTCCGGCAGATACTGCTGGTTCAGCCAGTGATGCGGGTAATCGTGCGGATACTCGTAAAACTGTCCCTTGACCTTAGCGTCCTCACCGTCGAAATGTTTATTTTGCAGCGTGCGCGGAATTGCGCCGATCCGCCCGTTTCGTACATCGTCAAGCGCCGCGTCGATGGCTAAGCAGGCGGCGTTCGACTTCGGGCTGGTACAGACCAGCACCACCGCGTCGGCTAAAGGGATACGCGCCTCGGGCAGCCCGACCTGTAAAGCGATGTCGGCGGCGGCCTTGACGATGGGCAATATCATCGGATAGGCTAAGCCGACATCCTCGGCGGCGCAGACGACAAGGCGGCGTATGGCCGACGCCATATCCCCCGCCTCGAGCAGGCGCGCTAAGTAATGGAGCGCGGCGCTAGGGTCCGAGCCGCGCATGGACTTCTGGAACGCCGAGAGGATGTCGTAGTGCTCGTCGCCCTCGCGGTCGTAGCGCAGCGCCGTTTTCTGTGTCAGCTCCTTCGCGTTTTCGAGCGTGATCCTCCGGTCTTCGCCCTCTTTTGGGGGTATACTGCTGAGGACGCACAGCTCGACGGCGTTGATGGCTTTGCGGACATCGCCGCCGCACGCTTTCGCGATGTGTCCGACGACGCCGTCCTCAACGCAAAATCGCTCGCCGCGCTCCTGCTCGAGAAAACGAAACGCGCGCCAAACCGCCTTTTCTATCTCCCCCGACTCCACCTCTTTGAATTCAAAAACCGTGCTGCGGCTGAGAATGGCGCCGTAGACATAAAAAAACGGATTTTCGGTCGTGGAGGCTATCAGCGTGACGTCGCCGTTTTCAATGCACTCAAGCAGCGTCTGCTGTTGCTTTTTGTTGAAATACTGAATCTCGTCAAGATACAGCAGAATGCCGCTTCGGGCGGTTAAGGTGTTGACTTCTCCGACGATGTCGCGGATGTCCTGCGTAGATGCCGTCGTGCAGTTGAGCTTTCTAAGCGTCCGGTCGGTCTTTTCGGCAATCAGGCGCGCCAAAGTGGTCTTGCCGGTACCCGACGGACCGTAAAAGATCATGTTGGGCAGCGCGCCGGAGAGGATGATGTTTTTAAGCGGCTTGCCCTCTTTGAGCAGATGCTCCTGTCCGACGACGTCGTCGAGCGAATCGGGGCGCAGCCTGTCGGCCAAAGGCGTACGCATACTTACACCTCGAACACGGCGCCGTCGTATGACACCAGAAAACCCTTCGTATCGGCAAGCTCCTTGAGCTCGTCGTAAATGAGCCTGCCGTTGTGCGAAAAGTGGTGCAGACAGAACTTTGTATCCTTGTCGGCGACACCGATTTTATAAAACTCCGTCCGGACATCCTCGCAGGCGGCGATGCCCATATGTCCCTTGCGGCTCTCCTGAAGAATCGTCGTACAGTCGAGCGAGCAGAAGTCGAAACGGGGCTTGGCGCTTTTCAGATACGCCCATGTCTCGTCGGGATACCAGCCGGTGTCGTTGCCGTAGAGAATGGCTTTGCCGTCTTTTTGTATGATATACAGGCGCGGGTCGGTCTTGATATCGTGCTGGGCGAGCAGCGCGGTCACCGTGTAATCGCCGACGGGAAACGGCTCAAATACCGGCACCTCACGCCACATGTACAACTCGGATTTGTCCAGTCCGGACTTTGTGAAATCCTCAAGGATAACCTCTCCCGTGGCTTTGGAGCTGTAAACGGGAACGGTCGGCACCTCGTCGTCCTCGTCAAAATAGGCAAAGCCAAACCGCCTGTACTGGAGGTCGCGCGGGTACAGGTGATCATCGTGGGAGTGTGTAATCAGTATATTCTTTATGGTGCGCAGATCGAGCCCGCTATGTAAAACGTGCATATAGGTGTCCGCCGGAAAATCGACGAGCAGATCGCCGTCAATCTGCGCCTGCGAGCGCGTGCGGATGTTTTTGCCGCCTTTTTGCCGCGCTTTCTCGCACGTTTCGCACGAGCAGAACATACCGGGGAAACCTTCTGCCGCGGCGGTTCCTAAATAGGTAATCTTCATAATACAACACTCCAAAAACTATTTATATAGCATGAGGTAGCCGAAAACGGAAAAAACGGTGACGGCGATGGCTATATAGCCCATCAGCGGCAGCAGCACCGCGGTTTTGCCGATACGGCGCATGGCGGTCTCCGTCACCTCTTTGGGCACGGGCGCATCCCGCAGCACCTTGATTTTACGCACGCAGTCCTTTTTATAGAAATATGTCGCCAAAAGGCCCATGACGATATTGTCGAGAGCTCTGAGCTCCATGACCGCGTCGGTCCAGTCTCTTTTTATTTCGGTTTCGGAAAGCGTTTGCGAGGCGTTCGTCAGATGATCCATTTCGTCGTCGGTCAGCACGCCGTCGTTATTTGCCATGACGATCTGATCGATCAGAGCACGCATCGGCGCTTTGTGCAGCGCGTTGAAGACGGAAAATCCGAAAAAGAACAAATCGA
>CAYYFY010000207.1:0-4474 GCA_964471035.1 uncultured Eubacteriales bacterium | reverse complement strand
GTTTTTACCTTTTCCATATCTATGACCGTATGTGGCAATACCCGGTACGGAGTGACTACGGTGATTTGTTCTTGGGATTCCTTGTATCCAAACTCCTTTCCAATCTGCTGATGTATAAGTATTGGAACAGGGGATTTTTAACGTGGCTTCTCTTATATTTGGTGCTGAGCGGCGTGGGTATCATCACGGTACGCCTCGTTTTGCGCTGGTTTTATAATTACTGGCAGATGAAAAAGGAGAAGAAATCCGCGGTCAAGCCTGCCGGAAGAATCCGCGTTATGATTATCGGCGCAGGCGACGGCGGGCGCGCGATCCTCACAGAGTTTGACGGTAACCGATACCGTTACACACATACGGTCGTCGCGATAATCGACGATAAAAAAGCGCTCAAGGGCAAATACCTGAGCGGCGTCAAGATTTACGGCGGCAGGAACGAGATTGTAAATGTCGCCAAGGAACTGGAGATTGATGAGATTTATCTGGCGATTCCTTCGGCGAACGCCAAGACGGTTAAGGATATACTGGACATCTGTAAGCAGACCGACTGTAAGCTGAAAAGGCTTCCCGGTTTGTATCAGTTTATCAGCGGTCAGCTGATTGCCACGCAGCTCAAGGACGTCGATTACGTCGATCTGCTCGGCAGAGACCCGATTCACGTCAATTTGACCGAGGCGTTTGAGGAACTGAAGGACAAGACCGTTTTGATAACGGGCGGCGGCGGCTCCATCGGCAGCGAGCTGTGCCGTCAGATTGCCGCCGGCAGTGGCGTACGCAGGCTGATTATCTTTGATGTCGCGGAGAACGGCGCTTACGATATTCAACAAGAGCTGAAGAGAAAATATCCTAAGCTCGATGTTGTGGTGCTTATAGGCTCCGTCCGTGACGAGTGCCGCCTCGACGAGGTGTTTGCGGAGTACGGTCCTCAGATTATTTATCACGCGGCGGCGCACAAGCATGTGCCGCTTATGGAGACAAGTCCCAAGGAAGCGGTTAAAAACAATATTTTCGGTACGCTCAATCTTGCCCAGGCGGCGGATAGGTATGGCGCGCAGCGGTTCGTGATGATTTCCACGGACAAGGCGGTCAACCCCACCAATGTTATGGGTGCGACAAAACGCGTCTGCGAAATGATCGTCCAGACCTTTAACAACACCTCCTCGACCGACTTTGTGGCGGTACGCTTCGGCAACGTTTTAGGCTCCAACGGCAGCGTCATCCCGTTGTTTAAGGACCAGATCAAAAGCGGCGGGCCGGTCACCGTTACCGATCCCGAGATCATCCGTTTCTTTATGCTGATTCCCGAAGCGGTCGCTCTCGTACTCAAGGCGGGCGCGTCGGCTAAGGGCGGCGAAATATTTGTTTTGGATATGGGGACTCCGGTCAAGATAGCCGAGCTTGCTGAAAATATGATCAAGCTGTCCGGTTATAAACCGGGTATTGACATCAAAATCAAGTATACGGGACTGCGCGAGGGCGAAAAGCTGTATGAGGAGCTTTTGATAGGCGAGGAGGGGATAGAGAAAACAAGTGACGATCTCATCTATATCGCCAAGCCTACAAAAATTGACGAAAAGGAATTGTTTGAAAAGCTGTCCGATCTTGAAAACAATCTCGATCACTTCACCAAAAACGACATCATCGACAAGGTCAAGGGTATTGTAACGACATACAAGGCGAACAATTCCAAATACAACGAAAGCAAAAGCGCGGATTTGAGAGAGGAGCCGGTGAGTAATGTATCGGCTGTTTAAGCGAATATGGGATTTTTTAGCGGCGTTTTTCGGGCTGCTTTTGTTGTCATGGCTGTTTTTAACGATTGCCCTGATAATAAAGCTGACCTCGAAGGGTCCCGTATTTTTCAAACAGGAGCGTATAGGGATTCATAAAGTCAGGTTTCAAGTATATAAATTTCGTACCATGCGCACCGATACACCCAAGGATATACCGACACATCTGCTCGAAAATCCGGATCAGTATATTACGGGCATCGGGCGCTTTATACGGAAAACGAGCCTCGACGAGCTGCCGCAGCTCATCAACATACTCAAAGGGGAAATGAGCGTCATCGGGCCGCGTCCGGCTCTGTGGAATCAGGACGACCTTGTCGCCGAGCGCGACCGGTACGGCGCAAACGATGTGCTGCCCGGTCTTTCGGGATGGGCGCAGATCAACGGCAGGGACGAGCTTCCCATTGACGTCAAAGCGCGTCTTGACGGCGAGTACGCCGAACGGTTCGGTTTGATTATGGATATACGCTGCTTATTCGGCAGTGTTGCCGCGGTGCTTTTTAGCAAAGGGATCGTCGAGGGCGGCACCGGCGAGATTGAAAAAAAGACACAGACCGAAAAGCAGCCGGAACCCGTATCCAGATAAGGTAGCTTATGAATATTTTATTTCTTACCTGCGAGGGATTTGATACCCCGAACGCAAACAATCATCTTTCCGAAACCCTGCTAGAGGATATGCTCGCGGCGGGTTTCGGTGTGTACCTTGTCGGCAGCTGTGCCGGCGGCGGCTGCGTGCCGCCCGCGCTGCGCCGGCAGAAGGGTTTTTCGTGTGACTTTGTCAAGCGGGATAAAATCGAAAAAAATCGTTTCATACGCCGGTATTTTAACGGCGTAAAATTCGCTTTTCAGGCAAAAAAAAAATGGAGTAAACATAAGGACAGTATTGACGCGGTTCTGCTGCAGAGCAATCCGAACTCCGTATACAGCGCGCTGCTGCTGCGGCTGTTTTTGAAAAAGCCGATTGTCTATAACGTCTATGACGTCTTCCCCGGACACGCCCACAAGATCGGCGTTATCAAAAACCGGTTCGTGTTCGAGGTGTTTCGCTGGCTGCAGAAGCTGCAATATGCTCTTTGTACGAAGATTGTCGCCATGTCCGAGGATATGCGCGCCGCGCTGATGGCTCAGGGTGTTCGGGCGGATAAGATCGAGGTTATCCTCAACTGGTACGATACCGGTCTGTTCGGGGAGATACCCGCGGGCAAAAACCGTTTTATCGAAAAATATAATCTGCCCGCAAACAAATTCACCGTGCAGTTCGCCGGAACGCTCGGCTATGTTTTCGATTACGATATGTTCCTGTCGGTCGCCGATCTTCTGAAGGAATATACGGACATCCTGTTTTTACTTATCGGCGACGGCAGCGTCAAGGATATCGTTTTAAGGGAGATTGAGCGGCGAGGCTGTCAAAATGTCCGCTATTTTCCGTGGCAGCCGCTTGAACTTGTCGTGGACGTTTACAGTGCCTGTGACATCGGTATCATTCCGCTGAAAAAGGGCGTCATCGGCAACGGCGTACCCAGCAAGGCGTGTCAGCTTATGGCATGCGGTCGGGTGGTGCTCAATGTCGTCGAACCGTCCGCCTACAGCCGTATTTTTGAGCGGTACCAGATCGGCGTTTCGGTGACCGATTACAATCCGCGTACCGTCAGTGATAAAATATTGGAGCTGTACCGTGATCGGTATCAGGTGGATATGATCGGCAGAAACGCCCGCCAATACGCGCACAGATATTACACGCGCGAAGCCAATACAGAAAAATTCATCAAGCTGTTTACGGAGCTTTTAGCGGTATGAAGATTCTGTTGTTCGGATTTACAAAGCTATCGTATATGCCCTACGCCCGTTTTTATTTCGAGGCGCTGAGTCAAAGCGGCCACGAGCTGCATCTGCTCACATGGAACAGGGAAAAGACTCCCGATACCGACCCGCCCATGGGCGTTACGCTCCACACGTTCGACCTGAAGCTTACTGACGAGCAGCCGAAGGCGCAAAGAATTCCCGCGTTTCTCTCTTACCGCAGAATGCTTATTAAACTGATCAAAGAAGAACGGTTCGATTTTTTCATCGTTCTCCACACGCTGCCGGGCGTGCTTATTTACCGGCGCCTGATCAATGATTACCCAAAGCGGTATATCCTTGATTATCGCGACTTTACGTTTGAGTCGGTTGGCGCGTACGCGAAAATCATCGGTAAGCTCGCTTCAAACGCAACATTGACCTTTGTCAGCTCTGACGGCTTTCGGCCGTTTCTGCCGGATATTCCCGATATTCTGATCTCCCACAATCTTTCGCCGCGCGAGCAAAGCGGGGAGGGGGAGGCGGGGTCTCTAAATAAAGAACGCCGACCTGTCCGCCTGTCCTTTTGGGGCTTCATCCGCCACGAGAATATCAACCGTGCGCTGATCGATCGCCTGAAAAATGATAGCCGCTTTGAGCTTCATTTTTACGGGCGCGAGCAGGTGACTGCCCGCCGATTAAAGGATTATTGCCTTAAAAGCGGCGTACAGAATGTCTTTTTTCATGGAGCGTACAAGCCCTGTGAGCGCCTGTCCTTCGTAAAAGAAACGGAAATCATCCACAACCTGTATGACGGCGGGGGGACCGAGGCGCTCGCCGTGGGCAATAAGTTTTATGACGGGCTTTTATTCTGCCGTCCGCAGATTGTCTTTGAGGGTTCAGTGATG
>CAYYFY010000206.1:0-4478 GCA_964471035.1 uncultured Eubacteriales bacterium | reverse complement strand
TCATAGGTGAAGATGCGAATCGGCTTTGCCGACCGGACAAAACTTCCGCCTCGCATAGAAAGGATAGTCATAACCATGAAGCTTAAGGATAACGCTGCGCGCAGGGAGCCTCTGCTGCGTATTTCGCGCCGTGACACTATGCCGCCGGTCAAATCGTGGGGCATCCGCGCCGCCTCGGTTTTTGCCGCGCTTGTCGTCTGCGGTTTCATTATTTATGGCATCACCAAGCTCAATCCCCTGCTCGTGTACGAGGCCATGTACAACGGCGCTTTCGGTTCCGCCAGACGGATCTGGTACACGCTGCGCGACATGGCTTTTCTGCTCTGCATCACGCTGGCGCTCGCTCCGGCTTTTAAAATGCGCTTCTGGAATATCGGCGCGGAGGGTCAGGTGCTTGTCGGCGGCGCCGCGACGGCCGCCTGCATGATCTACGGCAGGGAGCTGCCGACCGCGCTTTTGTTTCTCGCCATGATCATCTCCAGTTTGCTGGCGGGCGCTGTATGGGGCATCATACCGGCGCTGTTCAAATCCAAATGGAATACCAACGAAACGCTGTTCACGCTGATGATGAACTATGTCGCCATACAGGTCACCGCCTATTGCGTTACCTTGTGGGAGAATCCGTTTGGCTCCAACACCGTCGGCGTGATCAATCCGGAGTCGAAAACCGGCTGGTTTCCGGCGCTGTTCGGACAGCCCTATCTGCTGAACGTCCTCATTGTGCTGGGTTTGACCGTATTTATGTTCGTCTATCTGAAATACAGCAAGCACGGCTATGAGATTGCCGTCGTCGGCGAGTCGGAAAACACCGCGCGGTATGCCGGTATACCCGTCGGGAGGGTGTTTATACGCACCATGCTCCTGTCGGGCGCTCTGAGCGGGCTGGCCGGTTTTATCGCCGTATCCGGCGCGAGCCACACCATCTCGACCAAAACCGCCGGCGGCAACGGCTTTACGGCCATCATTGTCGCCTGGCTCGCGAAATTCGATCCGTTCGTCATGATCGTCTTTTCACTGCTGCTCACCTTTCTTGACAAGGGCGCTATCGAAATCGCCTCACGGTTCGGGCTTAACGACTTTGTGTCTCAGATGATCTGCGGCATCATCCTGTTCTTCATTCTGGGCAGTGAGTTTTTTATCAATTACCGCGTAAAAATTAAACGGCGGAAGGAGAAAAGATAATGGAACAGCTCATCACGCTCTTTCAGTCGGCTGTCTTTTTCGGAACGGTCATCATGTTCGGCGCCATCGGCGAAATCCTCACCGAAAAGGCCGGTAATTTGAATCTCGGCGTACCGGGCATCATGTCGCTCGGCGCTATTGCCAGCCTCGTCTGCGCCTTTTTCTATGAGAACAGCACCGAGACGCCGAATAAGCTCCTCTGCCTTTTGATCGCCGGACTCGGCGGCTTTCTCGCGAGCGCTTTCGGCGGGCTTATTTACAGCTTTCTCACCGTCACGCTGCGCGCCAATCAGAACGTCACGGGGCTGACGCTGACCATATTCGGCGGCGGCGTCGCCAACTTTTTCGGCGGGTCCATCGTACAGATGGCCGGCGGCATCGGAAAGGTTTCCGTCGCGGCTACCAGCGCTGTCTTTCGCACGAGAATCCCTGTTTTATCCGATATAAAATATATCGGCGACCTGTTTTTCTCCTACGGTTTTTTGGTGTATTTCGCCATCGCCGCCGCCATCGCCGCGCAGTATTACCTGAGCAAGAGCCGTCAGGGGCTGTATCTGCGCGCCGTCGGCGAAAACCCCGCGACAGCCGACGCTACAGGCATCAACGTCATCCGTAAAAAATATCTGGCGACCTGCATCGGCGCGGGCATCTCGGGACTCGGCGGGCTGTACTACGTCGTCGATTACACCCGCGGCTCGTGGTCGAGCGACAGCAACATTGAGGCGCTCGGCTGGCTGGCTGTCGCCCTCGTCATCTTCGCGACATGGAAACCGAAAAACCTGATCTGGGGCGCTTATCTGTTCGGCGTCCTCTACTGGATGTTTTTCTATATCCCCGGTCTGACGCGCAGCACACAGGAGATTTTCAAAATGCTCCCCTACATCGTGACGATCGCCGTGCTTATCTTCACGAGCCTCAAAAACCGCCGCGAACAGCAGCCGCCGCAGAGCCTTGGGCTGCCGTACTTCCGCGAGGAACGGTAAACGCATACGATAAACGCCGCCCGACAGGGCGGTATATTTTTACTATTCATAAATAATTTACATTTTCGGGTCTTGACAACGACCGTTTTCTATGGTATGCTTTAGCCACTTTAGCACTCGTGCTACGTGAGTGCTAATCCTGCTAAAGCCTCGCATAAAAAGGATGGTCATAGCTATGTCACAGATCACGCCGCGGCAAGGCAAAATTCTGTCCTTGATCGTGGAAAAGTATATCGCCACGGGCGAGCCCGTCGGCTCAAAAGCCGTCTGCGACGCGCTGCAAAACTGCATTTCCTCGGCTACCGTACGCAACGAAATGGCCGCGCTGATTGACGCCGGACTGCTCGAGCAGCCGCACACCTCCGCCGGACGCGTCCCCTCGCAAAACGGCTATCGCTATTATGTGGACAATCTGATGACGCGGTACGAGCTTTCCGGCGAGGAGCAGGAACGCATCCGGCTCTGGCTCAGGGCATTTGCCGGCGAGCCCGACCATCTGCTCGAAAAAGCCGGAGCGGTGCTCGCGAGCCTTACCAACTGCGCCGTCGTCTCTACCCCGCCGTCGGCGGAGGACGCGTCGATCAAAAAGGTCGAGCTGCTCCCGTTAAGCCGCCACACGGCTATGATCGTACTGCTGACGTCGTCGGGCATCTTAAAAAGCCAGGTCACGCGGCTCGATACGGAGCTGACGATGGAGTCAGTCGAGGCGTTTTACAACGTCGTCAAGGCGCATTTCCTTAATAGACGCGCCGCCGATACCGGCACGGCGTTCATCCAGACCCTCGTGGCGGCTTTGGGCGACAAGGCGTTCGCGCTGTCCGGACTGCTCGTCACGGTATGTTCGCTGGCGCAGAGCGCGACCGGCACGGACATTCACCTCATCGGGCATAAAAACATTTTATCGCACAGGGATTTGTCCGCACAGGCCGCCGAGCTGCTCGACTTTTTACAGAACGACACGCCGATGAGCCATCTTGTCAACGCCCAGAAGCGCGACCTCAACGTCGCTATCGGGTCGGAGAACCTGTTCAAGGAACTGAAAAACTCCACGACAATTTTTTCAAAGTACACCGTCGGCGAGCGCGACAGCGGCGTTGTGGGCATCATCGGCCCGACGCGCCTCGACTACGCGCATCTGATTCCGGGTATCCAGTACCTCACCAATCTCGTCGGAACGCTTCTCTCCGAAGCGCTCAATGACACATAAGGAGAACAAGACATGGCAAAAAAGAAACCAAACGCAAACGAAAACGCGGTACAGCCCGAAGCAGCCGCCGAAGCCCCCGTTCAGCTCGAAAAGGAGCTTATGGAGGCAAAGGACAGCCTGCTGCGGCTGGCGGCGGAGTACGATAACTTCCGCAAACGCACCCAGCGCGAAAAGGAACAGGCATACGCCGATACCAAGGCAGCCGTCTTAAAGGAGTTTCTGCCCGTGCTCGACAACTTCGAGCGCGCCGGAAATAATCAAACAGACGACCTGTCCGCCTACAAAAAGGGCATCGATATGACGCACGCGCAGCTCCTGTCTGTTATGAAGGCGCTCGGCGTCGAAGCTTTCGGCGAAAAGGGCGACGCCTTCGACCCCGCCCTGCACAACGCCGTCATGCGCTGCGAGAGCGGCGAAAATCTTGAAAACACACTTGCCGAAGTCTTTAGCAGAGGCTTCAAAATCGGCGACAGAGTCTTACGCTGCGCCGATGTGCAAGTTTCAATCTAATCAATTTGGAGGAAACAGTTATGTCAAAGGTAATCGGTATCGATCTCGGTACAACCAATTCCTGCGTGGCGGTCATCGAGGGCGGCGAACCCGTCGTCATCCAGAACGCCGAGGGCAGCAGAACGACGCCGTCCGTCGTCGGTTTCAGCAAAACGGGCGAAAGAATGGCGGGGCAGGTCGCCAAGCGTCAGGCCATCGCCAACCCCGACCGCACCATTTCCTCAATCAAGAGGCAGATGGGCTCGGATTTCAAGGTCAACATCGACAATAAGAAGTACACCCCGCAGGAAATTTCCGCGATGATCCTGACAAAGCTCAAGACCGACGCGGAAAGCTATCTCGGCGAAAAGGTCACCGAAGCCGTTATCACGGTTCCGGCATACTTCACCGACTCCCAGCGCCAGGCGACAAAGGACGCCGGCAGGATTGCCGGTCTTGACGTAAAGAGGATCATCAACGAGCCGACAGCCGCCGCGCTCGCTTACGGCATCGACAAGGAACAAGATCAGAAGATCATGGTCTACGACCTCGGCGGCGGCACGTTCGACGTCTCCATCATCGAGATGGGCGAGGGCGTTCAGGAGGTGCTCGCCACC
>CAYYFY010000205.1:0-4488 GCA_964471035.1 uncultured Eubacteriales bacterium | reverse complement strand
TCCGAGGTGACCGTAAACCGTTTAGACGCCCCCTTTACCCTGACGGCGTCCGGCGGGCAGAGCACGGGCGCGGTAACCTATGCTTCGAGCGATCCGACCGTCGCGTCGATCAATTCCTCGACCGGTCTTGTTACGCTCTTAAAAGCGGGCACGGTCACGATCACCGCGACAAAAGCCGCCAATACGAATTACAACGCCGCGGCGGCTGCCGCCACAGTCACCATAACGGATATTATACGCGGTCAGCAGTACGCGGCAGGGCTGCTCAACGGCGGTATGTTCGGCGAAACGGGTTATACCTATGAGGGACTGTATTCTTACAGCTACACCACCGAAAGCGGGACTGCCGGTTATTACGGTACCGGCTCGCTCATCGTTAAAAAAGACAGCGGAGGTAATATCGTCGGGACATATACCCTCATCCTCCCCGGCGATCTGAACGGCGATTCCGTCTGCGACGCCTTAGATATCATGATGATGAATCTGGCGCTGAGCGGACACAAACCGTTATCCGGAATATATTTGGAGGCTGCGGACTTTAACGGCAGCGGGACCGTTGACGCGGCTGATCTCAGCGCTATGAGAACAAAAGCGGTTTCTTAAGCTCCCACGGTTCCAAAAGTCCCCGAAATACGCCGTATTTCGGGGACTTTTACTTTATGTTATTTTACGTTTTTTTCCTTGGCGTCCTCAATGGTCAGGCGGTTTATGAGCGTTAAATCCGTACCGTTGTTCTCATATGAACTGCCGTTCCAGCGCATCATATTGATGACCGTCACCTTGCCGCCCTGCGTTATCAGCATCGCGCCGCCGAGATTGTCCGCGCCGATATTGAACGCCTTCACGGTACCGCCGTCATTATCAAGCAGCGTTTTTACCCCGTAGGCAAAGCAGTTGAGTACGGTCCCTGTCCCCTCTCCCTGAACCTTGATAAACGTGCTGTCCACTCTTGTAATCGGATTGAACAGACCTGTAAACACGTCGGCTTCATTCAGCCATCCGCCGATACTGTAACCGTTGCGCACAACTACCGTGCCGTTTTGCAGACAGCCCTCAATCATGCCGCCGTCCGAACCGCCGACCTGTACGGCGTTGTGATAACAGCAGGTGACAAGCGACTTGATGTGATAATTATCGCAGCCGCGAAAATCGATACCGTTATAGCCTGCCGCGATGCTGACGTTTAGGGCGTACACGCCGTCTGCGGCGCCGCGCACAGCATAGGAATATGGCTTGACGGTTCCGTTTTGCGGACTGTTTTCGGGATAGATGACAATCAGCCCGCGGATTCCGGCGTTTTCTCCTGAAAGGGTAATCTGCGCGGTCGCGCTGTCGGGATTCACGGCGTTCTCGCCGCAGTACGCGAACAGCGTTGTACCCTTATCAACGCCGTTTTGAGCACGCACAGGCACCGAGGACGAGCCGCGCAGCTCAACGTTGTTGGGAACACTAATTGGGCTGTCAAGGCGGTATCGTCCGGCGGGAAGATAAACGACGCCGCCTCCGCTCTGACCGGCCTCGGTCAGAGCATTCTGCAATACGGCGGATACATCGGTCACTCCCGTTTTGTCGGGTGCCGGACAATATAAGGCGTCTGGCGGCAAGTGAGCCGATTTCGTAAAGTCAGTTTTATCCGAGCCGTAGACGACCGGATAATTCTTAATTCTAAGTCCCTTGGTGTTGCCCGTGACCGTGACGCCGGACATCTTCACCCAGCCGTCCGATTCGTTGATGACGGCGTATTTGCTGCCCCCAAAAATACAGTTGGCGGCGACAAGTCCCCACCGCTCGTCGAGCGTTTCAGCGTGAAGCCCTATGACGCAGTCCTCGACAGATACGGCGTAAAAGGTGCCGGCGAAGCGTATGCGCTTGCCCTCAACCAGCCGGATACCTGTCTCAAAATCCGAAATCGAGATACCGGCAAATTGTGTCCATTCAAGGTCGCCAAGTTCGAGTCCCACGGCGTTTTTCTTTGTGTAGGCATCGAGCTTCAGGCGGTCGGGACTGGTAAAGCCGCTTCCCGCCTCAGCCCAGTATTTGTTGTTGAAGGTCAGATTTTTCCATGTGCCGACATCCGCCTGATTGTAGGCTACAGCACCCCTGTACAAAAAAGTGCCCTTGAGGTTTTCTATGGTCATCATTTCGTGAACGCCCGCCTCTACACACGCACCGATGCCGCGGTAGCCGTTGATTACCGTACAGTTCATCACGGACTGGAGCATATAGTACGACTGTCCGGCGCTGTCGCCCGGCACACAGAAGGTGTACGGATAGGGCAATACGTTTTCAAGTGTTTGCTGCGGATAGTAGACTGTCACTCCCATGACACCCGCGCTGCCGCCGATAATGAATAATCCTGTCGATTGATCGTCAGCGGACGGGACGTCGGCAAGAACTATCGTACCGTAATCGGTGCC
The DNA here is from genome assembly GCA_964471035.1 of uncultured Eubacteriales bacterium. Taxonomy (GTDB): domain Bacteria; phylum Bacillota; class Clostridia; order Oscillospirales; family Acutalibacteraceae; genus DTU089. The sequence continues at coordinate 2,071 of CAYYFY010000205.1, read as the reverse complement.
CCTGTCGGGGTCCTGCCAGTCGCCGCGCAGGGTGACAAACGGCTTGACGGTGATAGAACCGGTGATCCGATATTTACCCGCCGGTAAAAAGACCGTGCCTCCCCCGCCGTCAAAGCAATCGTCCACCGCGCTCTGTATGGCGGCGGTCGAATCGCTCAAGCCGGTCGGGTCTGCGCCATATTGCGTAGCGATACGGTCGGCGATGACCGCGTCAGAGGTCGTATAGCGCGTCGTGATCAGCGCGGGCGTTTGTGTATTCATCAGATATGGGTCGCCGGTCGGCGTCCATGCCGGATTGATTTTACCGGTATTCGACGCGGATTCAAGGTCGCCTCCCGTATAGACGGGTATTTGCCCCTCGCCGTCTTTTAGCGCCGCGGCATCGACTATGGCGGGACTGTTGTCGATAACACCCATAGCGATAAGAATATCCGTGATTTGCGCTAAGAGCTCTTCAAAATACTTTATGACCGGCGCCAAATAGTTGAGCGGGTTAACGCTCGCGGCATCATCCTTTTGCGGGACATTTTCGGCAATCAGCTCCATGAAGCGGTCTGGCGTGACGATGACGACGTTCGGGTCGTTTTCCCGCCACCACTCAGCCATTTGAAGGCAGTCCTCGTAGCTGTGCGACCAGACATGTACGTTAACCGCCGTGTAGCCGTCTATCGAGGTCGGGTTCTTATCGTAGTTTGAAATGCGCTTAGCCATCTTAAGCGGCGCTTCACTGACTGCTGCGGTATCGGAGGTATCGACCGTCCAGAAGCTCTCGCGCACGCCGACTATAGGCTTGCCATTAGACCACCAGAGTTTACCCGCCGCGCCTAAATACCGGTCGCCCGTTTCATAATAAATCCCTTGTATCCGCGGCTGCTGTGTAAACGCGTCCAGCACGCCCGAGGCAGGCTCGGCGACGTTGTCGAGCAGTTCCATATACCGCGAGTCGGATTTTTCCATATAGTAGTTTGTGCGTTCGGCAAAGCCTTGCAGCGCACCTAAGGGATAGGACGACGGATTAATATACCCGAAGCCTGACACCGCCGTGACAAAATGGTCGCTAGGGGTCGCGTTTTCGTATTCGTAGCGCACGATATTCGGGGCAAGGTCGGTAAGCGCGGGCGCCATTGTCCAGCCGAAGGGGATCTCTCCTCGCTGCGCGCTGCCGTAGTTTTCGTCACTGAACGCCGCGCCGTTTTCGTGCCATTGAACGTTGTCGCCATCGCTCATGATGAACGTGACGTAGTGAGTATTACCGCAAAAAGGCGCGACATTCGTCGTCTTTTGTGTAAAGACCTGTCGCGGCAGATTTGAAAAAACGGAGAAGTTATAGCTGTGGTCGGACGCCATCGTGATTCCCGCGCCCTGTGACGCCGTCGTCACTCCGTCGCCCTCGTTTGTGTGCCAGCCGAGGACTACGCCGTTTTCGTCGAGAAGGTCAAGATACGCTCCGTATTTATCGGTCGTTTGGGGAAATGTGTACAGCGCCTTTTGCGCGACCCCGAAGTCCCTGATCCCGTTGTTATTGTAATTCTGAAAAAGCACCATGGAGGTGTTAAGCGTTGAAGCGTACTGGGTCAGCAGGTTGCCGCCGACCGCCGAATCCGTCGCGTCAATTTTCATGACAAAGCCAGCCGCTTCAATTTTCTCGGTCAAAGACGCGGCGACAGCGAGATAATTCTCCTGTCCGGCTATGGTCGAGGCGGTGTTTTTTGAATCTGTCAAGGGGTCGTACTTTACATATCCGGCGTCATTGATATAGCTCTTAAACTGCTTGCAAAGGGCTATTACGTCGTTGTCCGGTACCATTTCATAATTGATGCCCCAGTTGTCCTTGAGATCGTCAAGCCATATCTGATAGGCGTCGGAAGCGATGACATAGATTTGCGCTTTGGTTTTGGCGACAATTCCCTGAAGCGTCTGAGCTAAGACAAGCTCGTCGGGGGATATCGCGCGCCCGTCGACGACGTACAGCTTATCGGCGACACCACCCGTATTCTGCTTAAAGAAATCTTGTGAAAAGTCGTAGTCGGTCGTCATTTGAAAACCACCCTCTTTGTCGGGCGCTGTGAGT
>CAYYFY010000204.1:0-4504 GCA_964471035.1 uncultured Eubacteriales bacterium | reverse complement strand
ACCGGCTACGTAACCTTTGCCGTACTGGTCACCGCCGTGCTGGCGATTGTGCTGATTCTTTTCAATGTCACAAAATTCGGTTCGAGCGACAGAGGGCAGACCCATTTGCTCAAGGTGACTATACCCGAGCAGCTGAATATTGACGACGCTTTCGACGATGTGTTCAATAAACATCTCCACTCTTCCTCGCTTGAAAAAATGAAGACCACGAACATGGGCAGCCTTTTTGAGATAACTTATAACATCAAATTCAAGGACGAAAAAACGCAGAAAGCCTTTATTGACGATCTGCGCACCAAAAACGGCAACCTCCCAATCATCTGCACAAGAACGGAATCGGAATACAGCGAACTGCTGTAAGGCGAGAGGCGTTGAACCCGATATTGTTTCCGACGCTCCTCACCTTAACTATAGAGAGGATAATATTTATGAAAAAGGCAGCGGCATTTTGCCTCTTGCTTACCTTGATTATATCTGTTTTTTCCGGCTGCGGCTCTCCCTCAGGCGAAACGACAACGCTTAACACCGCCACTTTAGAATCCACAACCGAACCCGAAGTCAGCGCCGCCGTGCCCGAAAGCGTGGCGGACATTACCGCGGCGTCCGCCGACAGCAGCGAAATGAACGCGGTTACCCTAAGCGAAGCCAAGAGCAGCGGCACGAGTACGACCATCACGCTTTCGGGCAGCTCCACCAGCTTTTCCGGCGACGGCGTGAAAACGAGCGGCTCGACGGTGACCGTCAATAAAAGTGGCACCTACATTATTTCAGGCGAACTGAACGACGGGCAAATCGTTGTCAGCTGCAGCGGCGGCGAGGTGGTTTTGTTGCTGGGCGGCGCAACGATCACTTCAAAAAGCGGACCGGCGGTATATATCCGCGACGCGAAAAAGGTTGTGCTGACGCTCGCCGAAGGCACACAAAACACGCTCGCGGACAGTACGGACTACGCCGCTTTCACGAATGACGAAAACAAACCGAACGCAGCGCTGTTTTGTCAGTCAGATTTAACGATCAACGGTACGGGTACGCTCAAAATCACGGGTAATTGCAATAATGCCGTCAACTGCCGTGACATTCTGAAAATCATCAACAGCACCTTAAATATAACCTCCGTTGACGACGGCGTCATCGGCAAGGACGCGGTCGTCATTGAAAACGCCGCGATTACGGCAAATACCGAAGGTGACGGCATCAAGGCGACAAACGCGGACGAGACGACCCTCGGATACCTCAGCGTCAAAAATTCAACGATAAACGTAACTGCCGGAAACGACGGGCTTCAGGCTGAAACCAATCTATATGTTACGGGCGGCACGCTGAACATCACAACAGGCGGCGGCAGCCAGAACGCCAGCATGAAGTCCGACGGTTCAATGAATCCCGGCTGGGGCGCATGGGGCGGCGACAATGCCTCGTCCGATGACAGCGCCGACGATACCGAAAGCGCCAAGGGCATCAAGGCGGCGGCGTTTGTCAGAATATCCTCCGGCGATATAACGCTTGACACGTCCGACGACAGCATCCACAGCAACAATGCCGTACAGATTCTCGGCGGCACGCTGAAGCTGTCCTCTGGCGACGACGGCGTACACGCCGACACGAAGCTTGAAATAAAATCCGGCGCAATGGATATTAATAAGTCCTACGAAGGGCTGGAAAGCACCATTATCAACATCACGGGCGGCAAAATAACGATTGAAGCCAATGACGACGGCATCAATATAAACGGCGGCAGCGACGGCTCCGCCATGGGCGGGCGACCGGGAGAAAACAGCTTCTCCAACGACAGCACCGGCGACCGGTATCTGAATATTTCCGGCGGTTCCCTTTATGTCAATTCCGGCGGCGACGGTCTGGATTCCAACGGCGGCATCACCATGAGCGGCGGCACAGTAGTCGTCGACGGACCGCAGAACGACGGCAACGGCGGGCTTGACTACACCTCCTCGTTTGTCATCAGCGGCGGTACGCTGGCCGTGATCGGCTCTTCCGGCATGGCGCAGTCGCCTTCAACTTCCTCTACACAGTTCTCGATCGCCGCGGGCTTTTCTACAGCGCAGTCGGCGGGCACGGTACTATGCGTCACCGACGCCGACAAAAACAAGATTCTGACCGTCAAAGCAAGAAAACAATTCGCGCACGTCGTCATTTCCTCCCCTGATCTGAAAAACGGTGAAAAATACACGGTCAGCTACGGCGGTACCGTCAGCTCATCAGCGGACTACGGCTTAATCACGGATAATTCCTACAGCGGCGGCGAGTCGCTGGGCTCGGCTACCGTCAGCAGTGCCGTAACCACGATCGGCACAGTCGGCGGCGGCTTCGGGGGCGGCGGCAGACCGCCACGATAAAAAAACAGCGCCGACTCACAAAAAGGACGGCGCTGCTTTTCTATGGTTTATTGAGCGGTAAAATTCAGATCGGCGTATATCGGAAAATGGTCGGAAACATAGTATTCCCCATCGATGCCGGCGGTGACGACACGATATACCTCGGGATCAAAAAGGCTGTTGACAAAGACATAGTCGAGGATTTGACCGATATGCTGCGACGGTTTCGTGTCGTGGAATGTCAGATAATCCATAGTGTCCTCCGCTAAGAATTTGCCGTCCTTAAGAACACCGGAGTTTTGTAAAACAAGGTATGAATCCGAACCTTCTCGTACATTCATATCGGCGGTGAAAACAACGGGGACGTCGTTATGCTGTGCGGCAAATTCAGCGACCATCTCGGCGCTGTGCCGCCGCGCTTCGACGCCGATGTGATCAAAATGCGCGTTCATGTGCATATAGCGCTGTCCGGACTCCTTGTTTTCAAGTATAATCCATGTACAGACGCGATTGCACGCGGCGTCCCAGCCGAGCGAAGGCTCGTCAGGCGTTTCGGAAAGCCAGAACGTACCCGAATCGATGACGTTGTATTTATCCTTCAGATAGAAAATCGCGGAATACTCGCCAAGGTCAATGCCGTTATCGCGTCCGACGCCGACATAAGCATAACCTGTCAGCATGCTGTTCAGCGTCGTCATCCACTCCGGCGTCGCCTCCTGAAGACCGACCGAATCCGGTTGCGCTCTGAGGATCGTTTGGGTTACGACACCAATCCTGTCCTGCCACTGGCGCGTACCGACGTTCGTACAGCGGATATTGAAGGACATGACCCTCAAATCGTCGTCTGGCGCCTTTTCTGTAATATCGGCGATTACCTGCGGAACTTCCTCGGTGTTGACGATCCCCGCGATGGATGTCACGAGCGCGATAAAGGCCATAATCAGCGCGATTATTCTCGATAAATCGAAAGAAAACATTAAAATCCCTCCTCTATTATTCTTTAGTATATCAATTTTACCGATTTTGTCAAATAAGATTTACTTGACAAAAGGAAGAAACATGGTAAAATATAGATATAATATAGAAAACGGAGGATTTATAATGAAAAAAGCTCTTGCTCTTTTATGTGTGCTCACTCTTCTTCTTTGCACGGCTCCGAACCTTGTGAGTTTTCCGGTATCCGCGGCGGATAAGCTGACCCTTGTTGACGGCTCGCTCTTTACGATTGATTCTGAAAAAGGCTATTTGTTCATTCAAACCGAAAAAATGACAGCGGCTCAAATTACCGCTGAGTTTACGGGAACCGGCGTAACGCTTAACAGAGGCGAAACCCTTCTTTCCGGCGATAGCCTTGCCGGCACGGGCGATACTGTCTGCCTGATGAGCGAACATACGACCTTAGATTCCTTAACCGTTGTGATTTTAGGCGACGTCAATGCCGATGGGGATGTTTCCGTTGTCGATGCTATTATCGTTCTGCGCGTTGCCGCAAAACTCGATTCGTTTGATTCCCTCGTTTTAAAAGCCGCGGCCGACGTTCTCAGCAACGATAAAACTATCACCGTATTGGACGCGCGTAAAATTTTGCGCGTCGCCGCCGGTCTTGAGAGCATTGTCATAAAGACTCCCGCTACCAAGGCTGAAATCCTCAGGACATATAAATCCGCTGTTGACAAAATTGTTATAAACGGCGCGGCCGGCTACACCAAAAAAGAGTGGGAAGCAGTCCCTGAGATAAACTTTGAAGACAGTGTTATGAGTCCTGTACTGGAAATGCTTATTGACAGTAATCTCGTTACCGAGGAAGCTGCCGTACCTGTTATTTACGCGAAAGGTTCCCAAGAAGCCAAGGACAACTTCCCGCCTTGTACTTTAACCGATTCTGGTCTTCTTCAATCCGCGTCCTGCGAATATATTGACGGCGTGTTCCGCATTACGATGATCTTACAGGACGAAGATAACCCTGTAAAGGGGACCAGCGCTATCGGTCAGATTACGGATAATGTCTTTTATCTGGAAGATATTCAGGCTATGTTTGAAGATACGCAGATGGAATTTACCAATGTCAATACCCATATAATTTATGACGATTTTACCGTCACCTGCGACATCACCCCACAGGGTAAATTCGTATCCATGAAGCATTTCTCGACGGTCAACGCTCAAATTGA
>CAYYFY010000203.1:0-4507 GCA_964471035.1 uncultured Eubacteriales bacterium | reverse complement strand
ACGAGCGTAAAGACTACGTGGAAAGCCGTCGCGGGTGCGACAGGGTACGAGGTATGGATGGCGACGTCGAGCAGTGGGACATATTCAAAGATAACCACAACCGCGAAAACGACCTATACCAAAACCGGCTTGACTAAGAATAAGACGTATTACTTCAAGGTCAGGGCATACACAACCGTTGGCAGTACAAAAGTTTATGGAGCGTTTACGGCGGTAAAGAGTGCGAAACCGTCATAAGGTACAATAAAATCTGCCTCGCTGTGAAAAACAGCGGGGCGGTTTTTATGAATAATGAAGTCGCTAACGCTTATGAATAATGAAAAATGAATAATTTCGGGAGGGCTTTCGCCCTCACCCGATTATATTTGGGTGCGGGGTATCCCCGCCCGACATTATTCATTAGCGAAGCGACTTCATTATTCATTATTCATTAAATTGGGTAACGCCCTGGCAAACATAAAAAAGCTGCTTCGTCATATCAAGAAAACGGCGAGGCGGTTTTTTTAAAGTGAAGTGTTCCTGCGGGAACGTGAAGAGTGAAGTGTTCCTGCGGGAACGTGAAGAGTGAAGTGTTCCTTCGGAACGTGAATGTTGCCAAAGAACCGTTTGCGCGGTTCTTCGCAAGTTTCGGGCGGGGACACCCCACGCCCCGATTATAATGGGCGTGTGTCCCACCTTAATTTTTCTCATTAAAATGGGTGCAAAAACGCGTTAGCGTTTTAAAGAGGAACTGCTTGCGGTTCTTTGCGGTTCCTTTTTAAAATACATAAACGTCCAAAATCCCTCATTCCCAAATTTAACATTTAACTTATATTCCAACGGCTTTATTAAATAATGCCTACTGAATAAACCGATTCGAAAATCGGTTTATTCAGTAGGCGTTATATATTGTGAATACGGCATAATTTAGCACATTATTTTTGTAACATGTCATTAATTGCTTGACTATACCAATTTATTATTGTAATATTTAACCAATTAAACAAGCATCTCAAAAGCAACGCATTATGAGATGATGTGAAAGGATGACGCAATAATGATAAAAAAAGGTCTTTCGCTTGTTCTTGTTCTTGTTTTCGCAATCACAGCGGTACCGCTGGTCGGGTTGACGGAAGCTAAGTCGGCAGACTGGCAGGATGTTTTATCATATGAAGAGGATTACGAGGGAACGGAAATCACAATTACTTCCTGCGACGAATTTGCAAGCGGCAGTCTTGTAATTCCGGCAACAATCGACGGCTTGCCGGTGACGAGTATCGATTGGTACGCGTTTTACGACTGCTCGAAGCTTACAAGCGTCACGATTCCGGACAGCGTGACGAGCATCGGGGAGAGTGCGTTTGAGGAGTGTTCCTCGCTTACGAACATCACGATTCCGGACAGCGTGAAAAGTATCGGAGACTGGGCGTTTTACGGCTGCTCTTCGCTTACAAGCGTCACGATTCCGGACAGCGTGAAAAGCATCGGTGAAGGGGTATTTTATTATACGGCATATTACAACAACGCCTCAAACTGGCAAAACGGCGTTCTTTACATTGGTAAATATCTGATTGCCGCCGATGAAGAGGAAGTAAGCGGAACGTATACTGTCAAAGCGGGAACACTGTGTATCGCCGGCGGGGCATTTATATATTGTCGCTCGCTTACTTTCGTATCGATTCCGGACGGCGTGACGAGTATCGGGAGCTATGCGTTTTACGATTGTACCTCGCTGAAAAACGTCGTCATACCGAAAACCGTACAAAGTGTCGGTGACGAAGCTTTTGCCATGGGATTTTCAGGTTCCATTACCGATATTACGGTCCCCTCTGACATATCCAAGTTTGGAGATGAAGTTTTTACGGTATTCTACGGCTCGTCCAGCGTCACTACTATCAAGTCGGGTGATTTTTCTTGGAATTACGACGGTACGCTTTCTGAGGATAGCAGCAGTTATGACAGTTCTGATACACTTGATTTTGATAAGCTTCCCACTCAGAACGTGAAAAACGTTTATGTCTACAATCCAAAGGTACAGATAATCGGAAACGTCGAGAACGAAGACGCCGTTATTCACGGCTTCGGGTGCTCCACTGCCGAAAGCTACGCCAATACCAACGGTTACGCTTTCATCGAAATATCCAATGTGACGGCGCTTGCCGTCAAAACCAATCCGACCCAAACGAGTTATTTTGTCGGCGATACGCTCGATACAACAGGGCTTTCATTGACCGCAACCTATAACGACGGCTCAACGCAGACGGTTACAACCGGCTTCACTTGCTCACCAATGACATTGACAACCGTCGGTACGGAAACAATCACCGTTACGTATCAGGGCAAGACGACAACCTTCGATGTGACCGTTATGGAGGTTCCCGTTAGTGCCATTACGCTGGACGCAACGAGCGCAAACATCATCATAGGCGAAACAAAGCAGATCACCGCGACTATTTCCCCGTCAAACGCGACGAACCAGGCGGTCACATGGACTTCAAGCAATACGAGCGTAGCGACGGTGTCCGTGAACGGGCTTGTGACGGCAAAAGCCGTCGGCAAAGCGACGATCACCTGTAAAACCAAGGACGGCGGTAAAACGACTACCTGTGCAGTGACGGTCGTGGCGGTCACCCTGGACAGCATCGCCGTCGAGACCGTACCGACCAAAACGAGCTATTATGTCGGCGAGACGCTCGATACGACAGGGCTGACTTTGACCGCCACTTTTAACAACGGCACGACGGAAACCGTGACGACCGGTTTCACCTGTTCTCCGGAAACACTGACAACTGACGGAATGCAGACAATTACTGTTACTTACGATGGCAAAACGACAACCTTCAACGTCACGATCACGGCGGTTACTCTATGCAGCATTGCCGTAAAGACCAATCCGACAAAGACAAGTTATTTCGTCGGCGACACCCTTGATACGGCAGGTCTGACTTTAACCGCCACCTACAACAACGGCACAACGGAAACTGGGACGACCGGTTTTACCTGTTCTCTGACAACGCTGACAACTGCCGGAACGCAAGTTGTTACTGTCACTTACGACGGCAAGACAACGACCTTTAATGTGACTGTCACTGCCGTCACTTTGAGCGGTATCGCTGTCAAGACCGCGCCGACAAAAACAAGCTACTTTGTCGGCGACACGCTCGACACGGCGGGGCTTTCACTGACCGCGACCTATAACAACGGTTACACAGAGACTGTTTATATAGGATACACCTGTTCTCTGACGACGCTTTCAACAGCCGGAACGCAGACTATTACCGTGACCTACAGCGGTAAAACAACCACTTTTAATGTCACGGTCACGGCGGTCGCCTTGAGCAGTATTGCGGTCAAAACCAATCCGACCATAACAAGCTACTATGTCGGCGACACGCTCGACACGGCGGGGCTTTCACTGACCGCGACCTATAACAACGGCACAACACGGATAATCAGCAGCGGATTTACTTGCTCCCCTACGAAATTTTCAACCGCCGGAACTCAAAAAATCACGGTTACCTATCAGGGCAAAACAACTGCCTTTAAAGCCACGGTCAAGGCGGTTCCCGTCAGTTCCGTAAAGCTGAACGCGACAAGCGCGAACGTCACCATAGGCGCGACAAAGCAGCTGACCGCGACGGTTACGCCGTCGAACGCCACAAACAAAAACGTAACGTGGACTTCAAGCAATGCGAACATCGCGACGGTGTCCGCGAGCGGGCTTGTGACCGCGAAAGCTGCCGGTAAAGCGACGATCACCTGTAAGGCGAAAGACGGCAGCGGCAAGAACGCGACTTGTACGGTCACGGTCATTCCCAAAACCCCCACGGTCATTCCCAAAACGCCGACGGGCGTGAAAGCCGCATCCGCGTCGTACAACAGCATCAAAATCAGCTGGACAGCCGTTTCGGGCGCGACAGGCTATGCCGTCTATCGCGCGACCTCGAAAACGGGAACGTACAGCTTTTTCAAATCGACGACGTCGACAAGCTTAACAGACACCTCCCGTACCACAGGTACGACGTATTATTACAAAATCAAGGCGTATAAGACGGTCGGCAATAATAAATATTACAGCGAATTCTCGGCAATTGGTTCGGCGAAAGCCGTTCCCGCCGTTCCGGCGTCCTTCACCGCCGCCAAGGCAAGCACGACGAGCGTAAAAACCTCATGGAAAGCCGTCACGGGCGCTACGGGGTACGAGGTATGGATGGCGACGTCGAGCAGTGGGACATATTCAAAGATAACCACAAGCGCGAAAACGACCTATACCAAAACCAAATTGACGAAGAATAAGGCGTATTATTTCAAAGTCAGGGCATACACAACCGTTGGCAGTACAAAGGTCTATGGCGCGTTTACGGCTGTAAAATCGGCAAAACCGTCGTAAAAAAAATTGAACGGGTACGAAAGTATCCGTTCATTTTTTTAATGGCAGATTGAAAATGGGCTATTATAGAGTAAAAAATCAGGCGTCTCAAAAGGTGTACTTTTTGAGACGCCTATATATATTGTGAATACGGCATAA
>CAYYFY010000202.1:0-4520 GCA_964471035.1 uncultured Eubacteriales bacterium | reverse complement strand
GGCCGGCAAGGACATCATCGACGGCTGTTCCTTTGACAACAACCTGCCATGCATCGCCGAAAAAGAGGTGTTCGCCTTTTCGAATATCGCCGACCGGCTCATCGCCGCCATGAAGAAAAACGGGGCATATATGATAAGCGCCGAACAGGCAAAACGCCTTGCCGACACAGTCCTCTTAAAAGGAAAGGACGGCGCGCTCGCGCTTAACCGCGACTGCGTCGGACGCGACGCGGCGGTGCTGCTCGCGAAAATCGGCGTAAAGGCAAATGACGACATCCGCTGTATTCTCTGCGAAACAAGATTCGACCATCCGTTCGTACAGCACGAGCTGATGATGCCGATACTGCCGATCGTGCGCGTGAACAATATCGACGAAGCGATAAAGCTTGCCGTACAGGCCGAGCACGGCAACCGCCACACGGCGCATATGCACTCAAAAAACATCGATCATCTGTCGCGCTTCGCCCGCGAGGTCGAAACGACGATCTTCGTTAAAAACGCCCCGTCCTACGCCGGAATCGGCTTTGGCGGCGAAGGGTACACGACGTTTACGATCGCCGGACCGACCGGCGAGGGGCTGACGTCGGCGAAGAGCTTTACGCGGCTGAGACGGTGCGTGTTGGCGGATAGTTTTAGAATAATTTAATGAGGAATTAGGAATGAGGAATGAGGAATTTCGGGAGGGCTTCGCCCTCACCCAATATCTTTCACACTTCATTTGTGAATCGGGGGTTGAAGGTTGAAAGATTCATCGTTTCAAACCTCGCTTAGAAAGGATGGCCATAATAATGGTTGATGAGCATTTGATGGCGGAAATCGTGAGCCGCGTCGTCGCGGGTTACGCGCAAAGCGCGCCCGCGGACGGTATACCCGTCGGCGTGTCGATGCGGCACGTCCATCTGACGCGCGCCGACATGGACGCCCTTTTCGGAAAGGGAGCCGAACCCACGCTGTTAAAAGAGCTGTCCCAGCCGGGGCAGTACGCCTGTAAGGAAACCGTAACAATCATCGCCGCGGGTATGCGCGCCATCGAAAACGTGCGCGTGCTCGGTCCTCTAAGGAGCAAAACGCAGGTCGAGGTGTCACGCACCGACAGCTTTACGCTCAAAAACAACCCGCCCGTGCGCCCGTCTGGCGAAACGGAAAATTCCGCGCCGATTACCGTCGTCGGTCCCAAAGGGACGATAGCATTAAACGAGGGCTGTATCATCGCCAACCGCCATATCCACATGACCCCCGCCGACGCCGCTAAGTACGGCTTTCAGGACGGCGACGTGACCGCCGTCGAGGCAAAGACGGAAAAGCGGACGGTTATGTACGATGTTCAGATACGCGTCAGTCCGGATTTTAGTCTGGAAATCCACCTCGACACCGACGACGCCAACGCCGCGGCGCTCAGTAACGGCGACACAGTGTATATACTAAAAAACGGTTCCCTTTAACGGGAGCCGTTTTCTCTTAGGATTTCATTGACTTCTGAAATACTGTTAACCGGCGGCGCGCAAGCGCCGTTTTTGCATAGATAATACACCGTGCCGCTCTGCGGCGGGGAATAGTCCTTAAGCTCCGGCACCATGTCTATGAGTAAGCCACGGTTTTGCGGGGAGACAAATAGTACGGACAAATTGCGCGCCTGTTCGCTTATGGTAAGCGCGGTCAGTTCTTTGGGAACCTCGTTTTTAGCGCTCACGCAGACGAGCCGCGCCGACGGGTATAAAACGCGCGCCATCGCCGACAGCGCGAACGCGTGCGCCGACGGCGTAGCTGCCGACGCGGCGGCGAGAAAGCGCAGCTGATTATCCGCGGCGTTCGTCCATTTCGCGTCGCCGGTCAGCGCGGCGAGCTTTACAAGGACATGCGCCGCCGCGGCGTTACCCGACGGCAGAGCGCCATCGTAAACCTCCTTCGGGCGAAAGAGAAGTTGTTCGGCGTCGGCGGCGTTTAAGAAAAAGCCGCCGTTTTCGGTGTCCGAAAAGAGCGCGAGGAGCTTTTCGGATACGGCAGCCGCCTTGGTCAGATACAGCGCGTCGAATGTCGTTTCATAGAGCGTTAAAAGCGCCAAAGCGTAAAAGGCGTAGTCGTCGAGTCCGCCGTAAAAGGCGGACTGTCCGCCGCAGCGGCGTACAAGCAGCCGTCCCTCGGGCGAGATATGATATTCTTCAAGGTATTTCTGCGTTTCTTCGGCGGCGCGCAAATACTGCGGATTGCTTAAAGTCAGCGACGCTTTAGCAAACGCGACGACTGTCAGCGCGTTCCATGAGGTCAGCGCCTTGTCGTCTCTTCCCAGCGGTATCCTTTTCTGTCGATACGCGTATACTGTTTCGCCGATTTTGTCGGCGACGTCGTTTTTTTCCCTGAACTTCAGATTATACAACAGGTTGGGGATGCTCTCCTGACCAAAGTTGCCGGGCTTATTGATGCCGAACCATTCGCAGAAATACGCGCCGTCGTATTCGCCAAGCTCTTTATACAGCTCTTCGGGCGTGAACGAGTAAAATTTTCCCTCGATGCCGCCGCTGTCGGCGTCCTGACCGCAGAAAAAGCCGCCGTCGCTCCCGCGCAGCTCTGTCAGCATATAGCCGAGCGTCTTTTCGGCGATTCGCTTGTACAGCGCGTCGCCGGTTAATCGATATGCTTCTGCATAACACCACGAAAGCATAGCGTTGTCGTAGAGCGTTTTTTCGAAGTGCGGTATCAGCCACATCTCATCGGTCGAATACCGGCAGAAGCCGCCGCCGATGTGGTCGAACAGACCGCCCTTGAACATACAGCCGAGCGTCCGGCAGGCGGCTATTTCCGCTTCGCTGTCGCCCTCAAGCCGCGCGCATTCGAGCAGGAATAACAGGTTGTGCGCAGACGGGAATTTCGGCGCGCCGCCGAAACCCCCCGAAGCGCCTGTCGAAGCGGCGTAAAAACTCTCCCGCGCCGCGCCGCAGCAGTGTTTTATCCGGCTCGGCAGGGGAGAGGGACTCCTCCTTGCCGAGGATACGGGCGATGCCGTCGCCCGCGTCGTCAAGCTCTTTGCGCCGTGTTTTCCATAAGTTTACCGTACCGGTCAGCAACTCCTTTAACCCTTGGGCGCCGTACCGCGCCTCCTTAGGTAAATACGTTCCGGCAAAGAACGGCTTTTTATCGGGCGTCATCAGCACCGTGAGCGGCCAGCCGCCCGCGCCGGTCATCGCCTGGCAGACGGTCATATACACCGCGTCAACGTCCTGACGCTCCTCGCGGTCAACTTTGACGGAAATAAAGCTTTCATTCAGAATGGCGGCAATTTCCCCGTCCTCGAAGGATTCGCGCGCCATGACGTGGCACCAATGGCAGGTCGAGTAGCCGATTGATAGAAACACCGGCTTGTCCTCGTCGGCGGCAAGGCGGAATGCCTCCTCGCCCCACGGGTACCAATAGACGGGGTTTCCCGCGTGCTGCAACAGGTACGGGGATTTTTCCTCTTTCAGCTTATTGGCCATCGTGTTTTTCCTTCCCGATCCCGTTCTGCGCGGGACCGCTTAGCCAATTGCCGCGGTAATCGAAGCGCGAGCCGTGGCAGGGGCAGTCCCAGCTTTTCTCGTCGGCGTTCCATGTGAGCCGGCAGCCCAGATGCGGGCATCGTGGGTCTATCGCATACACGGCGCCGTCATTATCTTTATATATCCCGCGCTTCTCCCCGTTTATGGTCGCGACAATACCCTGTCCTATGGGAATATCCGCGATTTCCCTTGAAGCGGGGGGAAGTATTTCTTTTAAGAGCGATTTCGCCGATTTCAGTCCGTCCCTTGTCATCTGCGGAATATCGCGCGCCGAGAAGCGAGCGGGCGTGAACAGCGCGGCTGCTTCATTTTCTTTTCCCGTAATCAGATCGGACAAAATATCCGCGGCGGCCATAGCGGTCGTCATGCCCCATTTCATGAAGCCGGAAGCGACATACCAGTGCGGCGTATCCTTTGAAAACCGCCCGATATAGGGGATGCCGTCCGAAGGGATGCCGTCCTGCGCCGACCAGCGCGTGATTTCACGGATATTGGGGAACAAAGCGCACGCTTTTTTTACTATATCGTCATAGCTGCCGCCCATTGTATTCTCGCCGGAGCGGTGCGCGCCGCCGCCCGCTAGCAGGTATTCTTTATAATTGCGCAGCGACAGCCCCTCGTGACAGAGGTCGATATACATGCCGTTCAGCGGCGGGGCATTTTCGAACGCGATGACGTAGGAGCGCTCCTGATGCATACGCGTAAAATAAAAGCCGGGGATATTGACGAACGGATAATGGCACGCGAACACGATGTGCTGCGCATCGACGCGCTGTCCGGACATCAAAGTTACGGCGTTTCTTTCGGCTGTTTTTACGGGAGTGTTTTCATATATAGTCAGATCCGGCGCTAAAGCTTCGATGAATTTCAGCGGATGAAACTGCGCCTGATTCGTAAAGCGTACCGCCCCGATAGCCTTCACAGGCAAAGAAGCGGCGCCCGCCATATCCGCGGGCAAGCCCAGCGACAACGCCGCCTTGTACTCCTCTA